>NZ_NOLI01000072.1:0-38976 GCF_002245975.1 Nostoc sp. 'Peltigera membranacea cyanobiont' 213
GGCATCTTGCCCGTCCCCAATATTAGGACGGGCAAGATGCCCATCCCACAAGAAAATTTGGGATATTTTTTTATTTGTCAGTCCCTAAAGCCTACGGCATGGCTTCTCTACGAGACGCTGCGCGAACGCTTAGAGTCCGCGTTCGCGCAGCGTCTCGTAGAGAGCGTCATTTTGAATTTTAAATTGTTAACTTGTGTCTGCGCTTATAAAATTAATTGACCAATGCGTTTTAATGCACTTAGTACCTGTTGGAATTCTGCATCTCGTTCAATTGATAATGCATAAGAACGAGCATACTTTGGATTTTCTTGCTGAACTAGCTTCACAAAAACAAACTCTCTACCGTTGACAAGTAACCCAAAGATTGGTCGTTCAATATTGGGAATATCAAGCATACAAGCAAGTGCTTGGGGTAATGCGCTTAAGACATCAAATTTAGTGCTTTTAGATTCAATAACTAGTACCCAAAGACGTTTTTGAATTACCAAAACATCAATCTTACCTTTGACCATTATGCTTTCATCTACAGCAGAAATATCAGTAGATTTTTCAGTTTCAATTTCAAAAGGTGGCTGATAAAAACCAACTAAATCAAGCAGTGGAGACAGCACTACCATCTTCACCGCTTCTTCTGACATCGGACGATGTTGAGTTAAATTTAAATAGTTACTTTTAACTCGTTCTAGCGAGAGAAATTCTGCATCATTAACCGATGGTAAATCATTTGTCCATTCTGTAAAAAAATCAGCATTTGTAACCAATTGCAAACCAAATTTTTCTTCTAGTTCGTAAAGGCTGATATCCCGCACTTGGATTGTTTGTACCATAATAAATTTACGAATAAGAAATACATCTGTATTATATATAATGACTTACGCAAAATATATCTTAAACTATGATTTATCTGTGTCGCGCCAGTTGCTTCTCCTGTCGGAGACGCTGCGCGAACAAGTCGGGGAACCGTAGAGGCGCACTGGCTTCTGTGCGCCTCTACGGTTCATTATTCCGTAACCTTGCGTAAGTCCTAATTAATGACTAAAAAATTATCGTAAATTAAAAGGTTTTCTCAAACTTAACCCTTGTAGCATTAGGAAGCAAGTATTAAAGCCTCTCAGGAGTGGGGGAGAGGTTTGGAAGCGGGATTCTAAGAATAAATAAGTTGCACATTGTGTTAATTAACAACAATTTATTCTAAGTGATAGCCCCTAGCATTATATTGTGGTAAGAGGTAGAAAACTTGGGAATACTTCGATGCCACCACTGATCTCCATAGTCATCGTCAATTACAACCGGGAGTCTTACCTTGGAGTAGCGATCGCCAGTGTTTTAGCGCAGACATGGCAGGATTTTGAACTACTTATTTGGGATGATGGCTCCACAGATGGATCGGTGGCGATCGCTAATGCCTATACTCAACAAGATGGGCGAGTCCGGGTAGTCCAAGCACACCATCAGGGAGTTGCTGAAGCTTGTAAGGCAGCGATCGGTCAAACTAGCGGTACTTACGTTGGTTTTGTAGACAGTGATGATATCCTAGCGCCTACTGCCCTCGCCGAAACCGCAACAGTCCTCAACTGCCATCCAGAAACGGGATTTGTTTACACCGACTACCTAAATATTGATGAAGAAGGCAAAGTCATTGGCTACGGTCATCGCTGTGACATTCCCTACTCCCAAGAAGGTCTGTTGGTAAACTTCATGACTTTCCACTTCCGCCTCATGCGCCGTTCAGTTTACGATCGGGTGGGAGGTATCAACGCATCTTTTAGTGGTATTGCTTACGATTACGACCTGTGTCTGCGACTTTCAGAAGTAGCCCAAGTGCGCCGAGTTCAAAATCCACTCTACCTCTACCGGATTCACTCTCAAAGCCTGTCTGTCACCAAAAGAACAGAACAAATAGTCTGGTCACAGAAGGCGATCGCTCAAGCCCTTTGGCGACGCAGATTAGCAGACAAGTTACAAATCGATGTAGAATTGCCCGCAGGTCGCTTCATCTTGCGGCAGAAAAAACCTCTACTCCACAAAATCGCCGCTTCAGTACTAGCTATTTTGCCTCTGGTGAGTGCCACGAGTGCGGGATTAGCCCAAACACAAAAAATAGTCCCTGCTGCCGATGGGACAAACACAATTGTTACACCCAACGGCAATCGACTTGATATCACCGGGGGTACAACTTCTAGGGATGGTGTTAATCTCTTCCACAGCTTTCAACAATTTGGCATTTCCCCAGAACAAATTGCTAACTTTCAAGCTAGTCCGGCGCTGCAAAATATTCTTGGTCGAATTACAGGCGGGAATCCCTCAGTCATCAATGGCTTAATTCAGGTAACAGGTGGCAATCCTAACCTGTTCTTGATGAATCCAGCCGGATTTGTTTTTGGATCGAACGCCAGCTTAAATGTACCTGGCGCTTTCACCGCAACAACAGCCAATGGTATTGGTTTTGGTAGCAGTTGGTTCAATGCCATCGGTGTTAATGACTACGCGGCTCTAGTTGGAAACCCCAACGGATTTGCTTTTAGTATGAACCAGCCAGGAGCGATCGCCAATGCTGGAAATTTGGCAGTAGGTGCGGGGCAAAATTTGACCTTATTGGGCGGTACTGTTGTCAACACTGGGCAAATCTCAGCACCGGGAGGGCAGATTACTGTCACATCAGTACCAGGACAAAATTGGGTGCGTCTCAGTCAGCCAGGAAATCTGCTGAGTCTGGAAATTCAGCCTCTCGCCTCTAGTAGCAATCAACCCAATAACTGGACAATTCCCATTGCATCTTTACCAGAATTGCTCACAGTTGGTAATACGGGGTTAACTGCTAATCCTGATGGGACAGTAAAATTAACAGCCTCTAATGTGACAATTCCCACAACACCAGGGACAACGATTGTTTCGGGCATTGTGGATGTATCGAGTCAAACAGGCGGTACTATAACTGCTTTGGGTAAAAAAGTCGCGGTAATTGATGCCAATATTAACGCCTCTGGAAGCAATGGCGGTGGTACTGTGTTAATTGGCGGCGATTACCAAGGAAAGGGGACTTTGCCCAATGCAGATAAAACTTATATTAACTCCAACTCCGTCATTAATGCCGATAGCAATTTGAATGGAAACGGCGGACGGGTAATTGTTTGGGGTAACGATACAACTCAATATTTTGGTAACATTTCGGCTCGTGGAGGAGCAACTGTTGGCAATGGTGGTTTCGTAGAAGTATCAGGCAAAAATTTCTTGACCTTCAACGGTTTAGTAGATACTTCAGCCCCCAATGGCAGTTTTGGCACTTTATTACTAGACCCCAGCACATTGACCATTATTGATGGTGCAGCAGGGACAGGTGATTTTGATGCCACAGCTGGCAACATTGCCTTTGCGGATGCAGATATTGGAGCTAATACAGTTTCATGGGGTGCGATCGCAGCTTCGGGTGCAAATATTAACTTACAAGCCACAGGCAATATTACTATCAATAACATCACCGGAGCTACGCTCGGAGTAACTACCCCTGGTGTCGCTACATTAAACTTAGGCGGTGGTAGCTTCAGCTTAACTTCGCAAAATGGTTCTGTAAACTTTGTTGACCCTACCAACACAATCGCGACAACCGGAGGAGTAATAAACATTTCGGGAGCCAGCCTGTTATTGGGAAATCTAGATACAACTCGTAATTTCAATAGAAGTGGCGATGTAAACTTGTCTGCCAGTGGCAACATTAGTGCAGGCAACATTATTGCCAGCGGACAAGGCTACTCAGCAGGTAATGTTCAAGTCACTAGCAGTAATGGTGGAATTACCCTGAATCAGATTAACACTAGCGATAGTGGAGGGATTGGCGATGCCACGGGTGGAACGGTGACTTTGACGGCGGCAGGCAATATCCTTACAGATACCATTAATTCCTCTTCCAATGATGCTGGTGGGTTAGGTACTGGTGGCAATGTACAAGTTAGTACCACCGCAGGTAGTATTACCACAGGGGGAATAAACTCGTCTGTAGCCAAGACGGGAGGCGGCGGTTTTATCGGGGCAGCTGGCGCAGTCAGCTTAACTGCCACAGAGAATATCACCGTTAATGATGGCATTAATGCCTCAGCGATCGCCATCGAAGTTGATGGGACTGGAAATGTTACAGGTGGCAACGTTACTTTACAGACTACCAATACTGCTGGCAGCAATATTCGTTTTACCAACATCAACACTCAGGCGATCGCCGATGATTTTGTTGATGGTAACACTGTTCAAGGTGGCAATGTGCAAGTGCTAACCAACGGACTGATTCAAGGAATAGGAGCGGGTGAGGCGATCGCTACTGGTGGATTTTTTACTAGTGCAGGAGGTACTAACGCTCAACCTCTTGTGGGAGGTACTATCAGAATTCAACACGATGGTGGCCCAAACAATGTGGATTTTATCGTCGGTGATGCAAGTGTCAATGGCACAGCAGGATCGCTTAATAGAGGGGATTCAATCATCGCTTCGGGTAACTTCCCAGTCTTACCTAATGGCGGAGATGCTAGCGGCACCCCAACCGGCATTACCATTACTTCCGTCAACACCCCGCCGACATTAACGGCAAACTCATCGCTACCCAATACCCAGACCAATCAACCAGTAACCTTGACATTCTCTAGTTTGGCTGCACTGGTCAGCGATGCAAATAATGACATCACCTCCATCCAGGTTGATGTAGTGAATACAGGAACTCTCACTGTCAACGGCCTTCCCGTCGTCCCTGGTGTTACTACCTTATCTAGCAACGATACTTTAGTTTACACACCTCCAGCAGATACTAACGGATCGCTAAATGCTTTTGTAATTAGTGCAAATGACCGCGTTTCCTCTTCTGCATCTGTACAGGTAGGAATCAACGTCAGTCAGATTCCTACCACGATTCCGACTCCGATTCCTACCCCAACTTTTAACCCGACTCCTGCCCCAACTTTTAACCCGATTCCTACCCCAACTCTTCCCCCCTGCTCATTCCAATGCACTCCAGGTAAACCAGTTAACCCTGTTCCAAATAATCCTAATATTGATAACCCCGTTATTAATACCGATCCCACACCCGAAACTGATTTCACAGATGATTTTGCCGACCATTTAGGCATCCCTACTCCTAGAATCAAAACACTAGATGATGCTAAAGGAATTGCTCATAAAATTGAGGAAGCGACTGGTGTTAAACCTGCATTTATTTACATCAGTTTTGTCCCGGTGGAGATAATACCAGAGAGAAATTTAGGCAAAGCTGAAAAGTTTACCAAACAGTTAAATACTCTAGCAGAACAGGATAGCGATCAACTGGAAATAGTCGTAGTGACTGGAAAAGGCAACCCCATCCGTAAGCGCATCCCCGAAACAACCAGAGCTAAAGTTCTCAAAGTAGCTCAAGAATTTCGCGACCAAATAGTTAGTCCACAAAACCGTCGCCGCACCGGTTATTTGCGTCCATCGCAACAACTTTATCGCTGGATTATTGCACCACTAGAGGCAGATTTACAGGCAAGAGAAATCAATAATCTGGTCTTTTTACCAGATATTGGATTACGTTCAACCCCAATGGCAGCACTTCATGATGGCAAAGGGTTTCTAATAGAAAAATATAGCATTGGGTTGATGCCTAGTCTGAGCTTGACTAACACCCTTTATAAAGACATTAAAAAATCTCAAGTCTTAGCGATGGGCATTTCTGAGAGTACTCAGGGACAAGAGCCTTTACCAGCAGTTCCTCTGGAGTTATCAACACTGGTGTCTAAACTCTGGCAGGGCAAATTATTGTTAGACAAGCAAGCCACTTTAGAAAATCTCAAAACTATCCGCCGCCAACAACCTTTTGGGATTATTCACATGGCAACCCACGCCGATTTTACTACCGGTGCTTTGAGTAATTCTTATATTCAACTGTGGGAAGACAAGTTACGATTGAACCAATTACGGCAGTTGCGCTTGAATGAACCTGAAGTTGAAATGCTGGTGCTGAGTGCTTGTAGAACAGCTTTGGGGGATGAAGAGTCGGAACTTGGATTTGCAGGTTTAGCTGTGCTAGCAGGCGTAAAAACTACTGTCGCCAGTCTTTGGTCGGTTAATGATGCTGGTACAGCAGCCTTGATGACGAAATTTTATGAAAACTTGAGGACATCTCGGATTAAAGCAGAAGCCCTCAGACAGGCTCAATTAGGTATGGCAAAAGGGCAGATTTACGTAAAAAATGGTCAAATACAAGGTTTAGGAGTAGTGGGGAGCCTACCTCTACCTAATAACAGTGGTGATGAAGGGGAGCAATTACTTACCCATCCTTATTATTGGGCTGGATTCACAATGGTTGGCAATCCTTGGTAAAGTGGCAAGATTAACTCTACTGTCAGCCTTTTACCCTTTCTGTCTACCGATTTTGGTTTTGTCTATCAGCGAATGGGCGTTGTGTTAGTAAGGCTACGGTGTACACACAAGTCTTTTAGAGTTGCTTCATAGGCTTTTGATCCCCCCAACCCCCCTTCAAAAGGGGGGCAAAAGCCTCTTAAAGTCCCCCGATAAATTGGGGGATTTAGGGGGATCTCCAACGATTTTGGGGTTGTACAAAGATGTGTGTACACCGTAGGTTAGTAAGGAGAGTACGGCACCAAACCCTCGATAATGGTTCGTTATGCGTTATAACACAACGCCAGTTGCTACAAGGGAGGGAACCTCCGCAACGTACTGGCTCCCCTACCTACAATACCTAATTTTGTTCAAAAATCAAATATGATTTTTATAGAATTGGAATATACCTAGCATTACAGCTTCTACAATAAATATCGTTATGATTAGCGTAGTCTTATTATTAATTGGTTTAGGAACTTCTTTCTTGGCTTGGAGAAGTAAAGACGAAATTCATCGCATTGCGGCTATGTTAGCTGGAACAATTTCTCTAGTTTGGGGGTTTGCTTTAGCTCCCGTGTCATTTCAATTAGTATTTGAAATCATCTCAGTTTTAGCGACTTTCTTTGTTTGTATGCGTTGTTTGGGTTGTGGTTTTAACCGAGATTGATTTTTAACTTGATAACGTATTAGCTTTCTGACTTCTTCAAGAGACAGATTTAGTAATTTAGCAGTCATCGCTTGTATAGGACTAGTATTTTATTTTTAAAATATGCGTAGGGTGCGTTAGCAAGGAGAGTACGGCACCATCCCAAGTTTATAGCGCGTTACGACGTTCCGTCTAACAGACCCTACACATACTTATTGGCAAATAGCAAGAATAAATAATTGTGAATGCGAGAATAGTTTTAATGCAGAAAAATTGCTCGTCAGTTAAGTCGATTTTCAATTTGAGGGTAGAAGGTAACGTGGTTGTAACAGCGTCCATAAGCTATCCTGAACATCTTACTTTCTAGTTTAGTTGTGTGTGGTTTGCGATCGCCTGCAATAATTCTAGAAAGTGCGTAGACGCTGACTCGGCTTGTCGCCAGATATCACTTACCCATTTGCACCCAAGATAGAAGAGTCATAGTGCTGTAGCAAATCTTTTGGATCGTTGTAAATTGCGATCGCTCCCGCCAGTTGTTCATCGTTAAAGCCACCGCAGCGCAAAGCAATCACCCCTACCCCTGCTTTACCGGCAGACTCAATATCATAGGGAGAATCACCTAGCATTACTACTTTATCGGGTGTCATTTTCCCTTTTTTCAAGGCGGCTTGTACAATGTCAGGAGCAGGTTTAGATGCTTCGGCATCATCGGATGTAGTTACTTCCGATAGCAAGTCATCTACTTGGGCAATTTTGAGCACGATCTCAAGTTCTTCAGAACTTGCTGAACTAGCAACAACCAGATGCAAGCCCGATTTTTGCATCTTTAAGATTAATTCCCTGCTACCATTGGCAGCAGTAATTTGCGGTATTAATTTGTTAAATAATAGTTCTTTGCGTCGTTTAGCGATCGCTTTGCCAGTTCCTTCTTCACTATTTAATTCTGGCGCTACTTTAGGAATCAGTTGATCTCCACCCATGCCCATGAGTGGTCTGAGTGTTTCAAATGGCACTTCTAGGTCATAAGCTGCAAATGCCTCTACCCAGCTATTTGCATGAGCATCATTACTTAATACCAGTGTACCATCAACATCTAAAATTACTCCCTCTAATGCCATAAAAAACCTCGGCTGACGTTTTGTTTTATTGATGATGACATGGCAAATAGCTTACTTCATCGTCCTATGAGAAGAGAAAAGGGTAAGACTTGAGAAGAAATGGCGATCGCTCTTATTCACATTCGGGTTATTCTTCAGATAATCATAGAGCCACTTGCAACCCTGCAAAACTCGTGAAAGCGTTATTTCTTCATCCCCACAAATCACCCGAAATCTAACCTTTCATAGATAGACAAGAGATCGCAAACCAATCGCCCCGCCCTTTTGCAACCATCTATATATTGAGCAAAACAGAATTTACTTCTAAAATGTTTATCAAATTATAATAATAATCTACTGTTTCTTTATCTGCTCTGGAATTTCTTCTTCGCTAATGATTTGCAACGTATGATATCTATTACTCATATTTATTTACCTGTAGGTACTACTAAAACTCCAATCAACAATCATCCCGACAATTTCTTCACGCAAGCTACAGTCTCTAAATTCAGCTATTCCAGCAGCAGCTAGAAGATAGGCTCGAAGTTTATAGAAATACCAGCAGCCATCATCAAATTCAACTAAAGCTTTGATAAACTCTTCTTTTTTCTCCTTCGCCACATCCTCTCGCCCCAACCATAGTAAAATTACTTCTTTCCACTGTGGCTCAAAAATACGGTAAATGCGTGCATTAGGATTATTTGGAACGTGCGTGAGAAAAAAGTGCCAATCATCAATTGCACAAGCAGCAAAATATTTTTATTTGGTAATATCTTTTTAAATAAATACTTAATAGTAAGGTGCGTTAAGACAGAGTTTAACGCACCCCAATTTACTACAATTTCAACTTTTCACCGCGAATCGAATAATCTAACAACTCCATTGGATGAATAACTGAAATCTTCTTACCCTGCAACTGCAAATGTTTAGTAATTTGCAAAGTACACCCCGGATTAGCAGAAGCAATCAACTCAGCACCAGTATTCAACAAATTCTCTACTTTTTGCCGACCTAATTCCTCAGCAATTTCTGGTTGCAGCATATTATAAACCCCAGCACTGCCACAACATAAAGCTGCATCTATTGGTTCTCTCAATTTCACTCCCGGAATTTGTCGCAATACCTGACGGGGTTGCACGCTAATCTTTTGACCATGCAATAAATGACACGCATCTTGATAAACTAAATTCAAAGGTTTATCAGTCAGTGGCGACAGTTTTGCTGTTAAACCAACAGTTGCCAAAAACTCTTGAGCATCTTTAACTTTAGCAGCAAAATCCTTCGCCTTTTCCCGATATTCTGGGTCATTTTCTAAAATATGACCGTATTCTTTCAAAGTATGACCACAACCAGCAGCATTGATAATCACGAAATCTACATCTGTCTTGGCAAAACTATCAATCATCTGCCTTGCTAAAGCTTTCGCCTGTTCTGTTTGCCCTTGATGTTCGGGAAGCGCCGCACAACAACCTTGAGATTTGGGAATCACAACTTCACAACCATTCGCCGTTAAAACCCGCACCGTTGCTTCATTCACGGGGGAGAAAAACAGCCGTTGGACGCAACCCAAAATTACCCCAACGCGATACCGCTTCTCACCTTTAGCAGGAATCACACTAGGCAAATTATCTTGAAAAGATTTGAGAGTAATTTCTGGCAGAATTGATTCCATTGCTGCCAAACGAGGCGATATTTTATTAAGTAAACCTGTAGCGCGAAAGAATTTAGCAAACCCCAACTTTTGATAAACCAATAACGGAACTAATAAAAATCGTAAAAGATTGGGATAGGGAAACAAAGAAAATATCAGTTTCCGAATAAATTGATCTGGCAAACTGCGGGGATAATTCCGTTCAATTTGGTGACGAGTTGCAGAAATCAACTTATCATACTGCACCCCAGAAGGACAAGTGCTTACACAAGCAAGACATCCTAAACAAGAATCAAAATGTTCTACAGTTGCCGTATTTAAAGCAATCTCACCCTCATTAATCGCATCCATTAAATAGATGCGTCCTCTAGGTGAATCCATCTCCTTACCAAGCACCCGATAACTGGGACAAGTCGAGAGACAAAATCCACAATGGACACAACTATCAATTAACTTCGGGCTAGGCGGATGACTCTCATCAAACCCTTTCAAATTCTTTAAACTAGCCGTATTATTAACAGAATTTTCTGAAACTTGCATAATTATTCTTTCCCCTCTCTATCTCAGCGGCCTCAGCGTCTCTGCGGTTCGTTTCTTCTTTCTTAAATCCCACCCATAAACCGACCAGGACTTAAAATATTCTTACTATCAAACTGTTCTTTAATACGGCGCATCAACGGCAAAGCATTTCCCGTATAACCCCAAACATCTATTTGTTCTTTAACAGCCATTGGTGCTGACAAAATTGTTAAAAAACCTCTATTAGCTTGAGTAAAATCGCGCAGCTTCAAAACCTGATTTGTACTCTCTAATTGTAACAAACCTAAACCACTACTTATATGAATTAAACCCAACTCCACCTGAGTCAAAATTTCCACCGCAGCAGTAGGTAACACTCCTATTTTGCAGGTAATTACAGATTCTGTAGCACTACTATGTATTCGTTCTTGCAATCTCTGCCATAGACTAGCCTCATCACCATCGGCAAAAATTGCCCCATCTAAACCTAACTTTTGCCCAACTTCTAAAACTCGGTTTGACTGTTCTTTAACACTCTCACTAATACTTTGAAAGCGGGCAATTAATCCTAGCCCTTCACCTAAACCTAGGCTAGACACCAATTTAGTTGATAGCAAATCAGCCTGAACTGGTGTTAATGCCGAACCTCGAAGGATATCAGCCGCTTGGGATACAGCCTCGGCACTACCAGTTAATACCACCGTCCCCGATGCCTCTGATAGCGGATACAGGCGAAAAGTTAGTTGACTAATAAAGCCTAATGTGCCATAAGACCCAGTAAGCAACTTCATTAAGTCATATCCGGCAACATTTTTAACTACTCTTCCCCCAGCTTTAGCGATTTCTCCATCAGCACGGACAAAGGTGATACCTAGTAACTGGTCGCGCACACTACCATAACGTTGCCGCAGAGAACCTGTATCACCCGTGGCGACAATACCGCCAATGGTTGCTGACTCCGGTGCTGTGGGGTCAAGAGCGAGAAATTGCCGCGATTTTGCTAAAAGTGCTTGGAGATCCGAGAACTTCATTCCAGCTTCGACTGTGACAGTCAAATCGCCAACAGCGTGTTCAATCAGTTGGTTGATGCGTTCTGTACTAACTACGACATCAATATCCTTAGCTAAACCACCCCAGTTAAGTTTACTGCCATTACCACAGGGGAGGATGCGCCAGTTGTGACTGTGAGCTTTGGCGATGACTGCGGCTAGTTGTTGTTGGGTGCGGGGATAGACGATATAAGTGGGAGATTTTCCAGAAGTTATAGCCTGTTGGATACGCTTTTGCTGACCTATTTCGATATTTTCCCAAAGGCAAACAGCATTTTCTTTACCGATAATAGATGCAAAATCAGAAGCGGACACGCCTTGCGGCCTGTCGTTAGACATCGCTTTCATTGAGTTTATTTTTTTACGCCCTACATCTAATTTACTGGTTAACCTGACCAAAAAAGCGCATCGCCATATAAATCAATACGCTTGGGTTAAGGGCTACTGGTAAAAATTTTGGGTTTTCGAGAGACGCGGAGAGACGGCGATTTATCGCCGTCTCTACAAGTTTTTTGGTCTTATCTGAATTGTATTGCCATATAAATAGGACTTACACAAAACTACACGCGGTAGGGGCAATTCATGAATTGCACCTACCGGAAAACCAAGGTTGGGGATATTTTTTGTATAAGCTCTAATAAAATAATTTGATGTTTCTTTGATTAACTTTTAGAAAAAAGAAAGTAGCAGAGGGGTAATTTTTACCACTCTGCTACAAGCAAACGGAGGTATAAACTTGATTATTTAATTGGCATGAATCAATTCTTGAGGCGCGGCGGCATCATAAGCTACAGCTTTAACAAATTCATTGAGGACATCTTTGAGTCTTTGGTCAATTTCCTCATCTAACACGACGCTATTATCAGCTTGTCGTTGAATTTGTTTGTCTACCGCATAAACAGTAGCTAGGATATGCCGCGCTCCTAATTCTGATAATACAGGTTTCAGAGCATATTCAATTGCCAATAAATGAGCGATCGTCCCACCAAGGGCGATTGGTAATATAGGTTTACCTGTGAATGATTTTTGTGGGAGCAAATCTAGAAATGTTTTCAGGACTCCTGTGTAAGCAGCTTTGTAGATTGGGGTGGCAATAATCACACCATCTGCCTTTGCTAATAAAGCTTTTGGCTGTTCCAAAGCAGGGCTGTCGTATCGTCCAAAAACTAAATCTTCAGCAGGTAAATCCCGAACTGAAATAATGTCTACATGCAAGCCTTCTTGTTGTAAAAGCTTGGCGGTGTATTCAATAACACCATAAGTTCTAGATGGATGGGTTGGGCTACCTGCGATCGCTAAAATATTTGTCATTCAATTAAACTCCTAATCTATTAATGGGAATGAGGAATTGGAAATAACCAATTCCCTAAACTTTACTAGGATATGGATGTGGCTTTCTGTTTATGTTGCTTAGGGAAATCTTCATTTGCCACAATCTCGCCAAATGGACTTAAAACATGTTGTTTTTCCACTGTGGGTAGATTCTCTAAGGGCAAATGGGGAAATAGAAGTTCTGCAACTCGATAAGCTTCTTCTAAGTGAGGATAGCCGGAGAGGATAAAGGACTCAATACCTAAATCTGCATATTCCAATATCCTGGCCGCTACGGTTTGAGGATCGCCTACCAAGGCTGTTCCCGCACCACCCCGCACCAAACCGACTCCCGCCCATAGGTTCGGGCTAATCTCTAATGCCTCGCGATCGCCGTGGTGTAATTGAGTCATCCGTTGTTGTCCAACTGAATCCATCCGCGCATAAGCTTTTTGAGCTTTTGCGATCGCCTCGTCATCTACATATTTAATCAAATCATTGGCTGCATCCCAAGCTGCACTCTCGGTTTCGCGCACAATCACATGCAAACGAATCCCAAACCGCAAAGTCCGGCCTTCTATTTCTGCAAGTCTGCGAACTGCTGTAATCTTCTCGGCTACTTGCGCCGGTGGTTCACCCCAAGTCAGATAAACATCTACGTGCTTGGCAGCAATTTTTTGAGCAACGGGAGAGGAACCACCAAACCACAAGGGCGGATATGGCTTTTGCACAGGTGGAAACAGCAGTTTACCATCTTGAATATTAAAATAATCGCCCTGAAGATTGGCTTGTTCTCCACTAGCGATCGCTCGCCATACTGTCAAAAATTCATCTGTTAATTCATAGCGCCGATCGTGATCCAAATGCAAGCCATCTCCCGCCAATTCTACCGGATCGCCTCCTGTGACGACATTAATCAGCAAGCGTCCTCCAGAGAGGCGATCGAAAGTTGCCGCCATCCGTGCTGCCACTCCAGGGGATACCAAGCCGGGACGAATCGCTACCAAAAAACGCATCTGTCGCGTCAGCGATACCAGCGTTGACGCTACAATCCAAGCATCTTCGCAAGAACGTCCTGTGGGCAGTAATGCCCCTGTATAACCAAGGTCATCCACCGCTTGGGCAATCTGCCGCAGATAAGGAAAGCTTACCGCCCTACCACCTGTAGCAGTTGCAAGGTAGCGTCCGTCGCCGTGGGTTGGGATGAACCATAGTAGCTGCATGAGTCCTGTCCTTTTAAACTACGATAAAACGATAGAACTACCGTATTTTCTTTATAGATGTAGAGTATCACAGATTCTACTTAAGTAAGCAAGAAGTTTTTCAAAAAACTCCGGTATTCCTATCAGACCAATGTATATTAAGCGGTGTTCAATAAGTTTGCGATCGCGAAAATTGGGCATTGGGTATGGGGAATAAGGCACGGGGAAGAGCTACCAATGCTCAATGCGGCGGCTATTCTTCTCTACCCACAAGGGAATGGAGTTTCCCGCCGACTTCCAATGATTACCCAATTTGTTGTTTCTTAGCTAATTTTAATCAGTCTATCAGGGCTAATTCAGAGCGATCGCTGATTATAGTGATTAATGTAGGGAATTCCGTACTGGAGTTGATTGTCCAGTTAACCGGAAAATAGAAAATAATAGATATATGGACAAACGCTATTTTTTTCAGGCTAGTGCAGTAATAGTCGGCACAGCATTGTTATCAAGGTATATCAATTGGGAGTCAAAAGCGATGACAACTTCTAAGAGTGGATTTGAAATTACCAAACCAGAACAAGAGTGGAGTACAATTTTAACGCCAGAACAGTTTAATGTATTGCGTAAACACGGGACTGAACGCCCTCACACCAGCCCATTGGATAAGGAATACGACAATGGTACTTACTATTGTGCTGCGTGCGAACTGCCACTATTTACCTCTGATACCAAATTTAACAGTGGTACTGGCTGGCCCAGCTTTTTTAAACCGATTGAAGGTGCGATCGCTACTACTGTAGATAAGTCGTTGTTTATGAGCAGAACTGAAGTGCATTGTAGTCGCTGTGGTGGTCATCTGGGTCATGTTTTTGATGACGGCCCTGCACCCACTGGCAAACGCTACTGTATGAACGGTGTTTCGCTGAAATTTACTCCTGCCTAACTTAGTAAGATAGGCGTAGTCCGTCGTAGATATAGCACGTGCTAACCTAAACTATCAGATTTTGAGGCTTGACCAAGGGTGAATAAATTGTTGACAATAACTTCTCCTCCTCAATGCTACTGGATGAAGTATTGTCAATTTAAATAAATACAGCTCTTGGTCTTCGCTAAAGCTATTTACCTAAATCCTTCTATTTGTTTGGATCGTTTTTATCCTTTTTGTCTTTGGGATCTTTTTTAGGTTTTTTAACCTCTTTATTACTTTTTCTTTCTTTAGACATGAGCGTTCTCCAACTAGGTTATTTAGTGAAAGCTTCCACATTCTGCCATCAGTAAATCAGGAAATAACTTACCTAATATTCTTTTCAGGCAAAAAAGAAACTATAAGACATAAATGCTACTAACTACTATGATACGGTGTTGTTTGATTTAATGTAGCTTGAATCCATATTGCCAGAGGTTGCCCAAATTATACAAAGATTTAGGTTATAGGATGTCCGATTAATTAGTCAGGACTTACGCAAATATAATAGCCAAAACTACACGCGGTAGGGGTAATTTATGAATTGCTCCTACCGCTTGTGGTTTTGCGTAAATCCTATCCTAGCTCCCTTTGACTATTGCTCTAACAATTTTATCCGTTGCCACCAACTATTCAAGGGATAATAGACCACAGGTGCCCACAGACTACTAAGAATGGCAGAGGCTAGGGCGACACGCTGGTAATATGTCCAAATATCTGTTACTTTGCGATCGCCTGTCAAAGTTAATTGCAATCCAAAGATAGTTTCTGCCAAAACTGCCATCACAAAGACAATTACAGCAATCGAAATAAAATCTTCTTCAATAAAACGCTGTTTCTGGAGCAGACCAGTTAAAACTCCCACTATCCCTAAACTGATGGCATGAGTAGGGTTAGGTGCTGTCATAGAATCTTGAAGTAACCCCAGAACTATACCTGCTAAGGCTCCGGCAAACACTGTGCGCTTCACACTCCAAGCTACCACCCAAATTAACAACCAGTTAGGGCCAATTCCCAATAATTCCATACCTGGCAGGCGAGTTGGCAATAATAGTAAACATAACAGTACAGAACTAGCCGTGACTATGTAACCCAACAACTTACGAGCACCGGGATGCCAACGAGAAAGTGGCTGGATTCGGAATTTAGATTTTCGCTCTGACGATTTTGGCTTTTTCTGCCTGCTAATACCAAATGCAGGAATCTTCATTTTTCTATGGATTTTCTTGAATAATTTACTTAGACTTTTGCGGCACTTGATTGACTGACTTTTGGTTTTCCAACTCTTGGTTTTCTGGCTTCGGATAAACTGCTACCCAATCAAGAGAGCGGATTGGCGGAAAAAGCTCAATTTTTGCTACTGATGCCGGAAGTTTCTTTAAATCCAGTGACTTAATTCGTCCTACTGCCAAGCCAGATGGAAATTTCTGACTATAAGTAGATGTGGAAACTAAATCTCCTATCTTGACATTTGGAACTTTTTCATAAAACTCCAGCACCGCTTCTGCAGAAGAATCTCCTCGTAAAACGCCTTTAGCTGCCGTGCGGCTAACTGATACACCCACTTGACTTTTGAGGTCACTGATTAACAACACGCGGCTAGTATTAGGAGTTACACTCTCCACCAAACCTACTAATCCACCATCAGCCTTGACTACAAAGCCTTCCTGAATCCCTGAATTCGTACCGCGATTTAGAGTAACTTGTTGCCACCACTGGTCAGCACTACGTCCTACCACCCTGGCTGGAATTGGCCGTGATGCTAGTGGCTCTTTTTCCACATAGCCTAATAAATCTTGTAGCTTTGTCTTTTGACTTTCCAAATCTACTATACGGGTTTGCAATTCCAATATCCGGGCATCTCTAATCCGTTCTTCTGGAGTTGGCCCTGACTGCAACATCTCTAATGGACGGGTAATTGCCTGGTATGTCTCAAGCACCAATTCACCTTGAGTCTGTCGCAATACGAAAGCACTACCAACAACTAGAGCTAACAACCCGATTTGTAAGCCTTTACGATCCCACCAACGCCGTATTGTAACCATATATACCTTTATCTACTTATACAATTAAGTTCTATTTGGATTCTATTTATATAGAACCCAAATAGAACTCAAATAGAACTCAAGTATGATATTTTTTTGCTACATATTGCGAGAGCTTTCGGTAACAACCCGTTCTAGCTGTTTGAAGTTTTCTAACACCCGACCTGTTCCCAGCACAACACAACACAGAGGGTCGGCGGCAATGTGGGTTACTATTCCGGTTTCATGACTAATTAAGGTGTCTATGCCTTTAAGCAAAGCACCACCACCAGCTAACATGATACCTCTGTCAATAATGTCTGCTGCTAGTTCTGGAGGTGTACGTTCCAGTGTCCGCTTCACAGCTTCTATAATTACTGATAGCGGTTCCAACATACTTTCACGGATTTCTGGGCCTTTGATGGTTACAGTTCGCGGTAGACCAGAAAGCAGGTGTAAGCCTCGGATTTCCATCATGGCATCATTATCATCATGGGTAGGATAAGCAGAACCAAGGCGAATCTTGATGTCTTCGGCAGTCCGTTCGCCAATGACTAAGTTGTGAACTTTCTTAATATACTGAATGATTGAATCAGTCAGTTCATCCCCAGCAATGCGTACTGATTCGCTGATGACTGTACCCTGAAGACTCAGCACCGCGACTTCTGTTGTACCGCCACCAATATCAATAATCATGTTGCCAGTAGGTTCGGCAACCGGTAGTCCTGCACCAATGGCGGCAGCTACAGGTTCATCGATTAAATAAACTTTTCTTGCTCCTGCTTGGTGAGCCGCATCCATCACAGCCCGCCTTTCTACACCTGTGACACCACTGGGAATGCCAATGACAATTCGGGGTAGAATCAGAGATTTACCTTCATTTACACGCTGAATAAAGCTTTTCAGCATCAACTCGGCTATATCGAAATCAGCGATTACACCATCACGCAAGGGGCGGAGGGCAATCACATTTCCGGGTGTCCGACCAAGCATTTTTTTGGCTTCTTCTCCTACTGCTAGGGCTACCTTTTCGTTGACATCGATAGCAACTACAGAAGGCTCTTGCAGTACAATCCCTTTACCAGATACATAAACCAGGGTGTTAGCAGTACCGAGGTCGATACCCATATCCCATGATGTGCGAAAGTTCCTAAAAATACCCACGCGTCTTTAAGCCCCCTATGTGCGATACTTCTTGACTACAACGGTAAGAGTAGATTCGATTATGCTTGTATCCTGAGTTCAGCAAACTAAACTATATTTTTATATGATTCCCAGGAATATTTACGATGTCTCAGTCCCTTGTTTTTGATATTCTCTGGTTTGCTTAGTATATCCGTATACTTTTATGTGTTTCTCCAAGTAGTTATGTATAATTTTTCAATTCCACTATATTGTTAACTGTTTAACACATTATTTTCAAGTGTTTCATAATTCGCTATGATAAAAGTCAGAATTAATGAGTACACCTGTACTGAAAGGTAAAACCTATGAGTATCAATATTGTCACCCTTGTTGGTCGTGTAGGCGGCGACCCAGATATAAAATATTTTGAGTCTGGTAGTGTTAAGTGTAGATTGACACTAGCTGTAAAAAGGCGATCGCGCAACAGCGACGAACCTGACTGGTTCACCCTGGAATTATGGGATAAAACCGCCGAAGTAGCAGGTAATTATGTGCGTAAAGGCAGCTTAATTGGCATCAAAGGTTCCTTAAAGTTTGACACATGGAGCGATCGCCAAACAGGAGCAAACCGTTCTACACCAATTATTAGAGTAGACCAACTGGAATTATTAGGCTCTAAGCGTGATGGAGAGGGCGGTGGAGGAGATATGTCTTCGGAACATTTTTAATTAATTGGGAATTGGGAATTGGGAATTGATTATTAGTCCTTTGTCTTGACAAATGACAAAGGACTAATGACAAATGACAAATGACAAATGACTAATAACTAATTTGCAAAGTCACCGATGCTTCTACTTCCTGTTCGCCACCAACGACAGGGGTTGAAGCATCAGCTACTTTAGCAGCTTCAGCCCGTAAAAACATTGGTGGTGGTGGAGGTGCAGTGGCATTATTAACTTGAATGCTGACTATCTCTTTGGATTTGAAACCCAAGGCACTGAAAACAGCATCAGCTTGCTGTCGGGCATCTTGGGTGGCTTCCTTTAATGCTTGTTTTTGAGCAGCTGCGATCGCTTCGTCATTGGCAACAAAACTAATACCATTAATTTGTGTTGCACCTGCTTTCACTGCATCATCCAATAATGTCCCAGCTTTTTCGGTGGGAATGCGAAAACTTACGGTGTTGTTGGCACTATAGCCTGTAATCCTCTGGACATTATCAGTGTAGCTGTAAACTGGATTCAGTCGGATACCAGTAGTTTGTAATTTTTCGACATTTTGGCTCTTGAGGAACGCAACCACAGCTGATGACCTGCGGGCGGCTTCTTGCTGTACCTCCTGTGCTGTTTTCCCCTGAATTTCTACTCCTAAACTGACTTGCGCCAAGGTTGTAGGAATTGTTTCCACTCCGCGACCACTGACACTAAGGGTTCGCCACAATTTATCCTTTTCTTGCGCCAATGCAGGTAGTACAAAAGTTGTACATAAAAGCATTGCTAAAGGCAGTATTTTCCACAGGTTTCCAGACGGAAACTGAGAACCTGGTAAAGCGGCTCTAGTCATAAGATTTGCACTCCTCAAAGTATCCACAGATGTTTTTAATAAGCGTATTTAGCAATCTTTGTCATGACTGTTGATTTTTAACAGTCACCACAAGTTTTTCACAATTTAAGTGCGATCGCTAGATACGATTTCTATGTTCTTACTTTGACACTGCGATCGTTAAAAACGGAAATGGTTACATTTTTTGAAACTAAAAAAATTACACTTATAGTTCATCAAGCTAGTTTTGACGGTTTATAGTCAGCACTAAAGTGCTTAAAAAATAAGGATTTTAGGGCTGAATACGAACTTTGCAAAAATTAAGATTTAAAAGCTTCCAAGTGCATCTCGATAGATGTTTTTCAGAAACGCGTCAGAATCAAAGAGAAGGATTTTCACAGAACCCATGCATTTGTTAGATCCAATCAACTTCTCTTTTCCTCTGGTGGCTACCGCAACAGAAGCCGCAGACAGTTCAATGGTAGTAGCCGCAGTGCTACTAAGCTTAGTAGTCGTTTATCTCGCCAGCAAAGTTGGTGGAGAGTTATCAAACAAAGTGGGTTTACCGCCCGTCTTAGGCGAACTAGTAGGTGGTGTAGTCGTAGGAATCTCTGTTTTCCACCTCTTAGTGTTTCCAGAAGGCAGCACAGATAGTTCTAATTCTTTGATCGTGTCCTTCCTGCAAATTACTGCTGGTTTAACTCCAGAAGCCACTCCAGCCGTGTTTGCAGCGCAGTCTGAGGTCATTTCCGTTTTGGCAGAATTGGGTGTGATTATTCTGCTGTTTGAAATTGGTTTGGAGTCGAATTTAAAAGACTTAATGGCAGTTGGTATCCAAGCCACCGTCGTCGCAATAGTGGGGGTAGTAGTACCCTTTACTGCTGGGACTGTGGGACTGATGACTTTGTTTGGTATTAGTGCTGTACCCGCAATTTTTGCCGGGGCGGCTTTGACAGCTACTAGTATTGGGATTACTTCCAAGGTGCTGTCAGAGTTGGGGCGACTCAATTCTAAAGAAGGGCAGATTATTTTGGGTGCTGCCGTAATTGACGATGTTCTAGGAATCATCGTTTTGGCAGTAGTTGCGAGTTTAGCTAAAGATGGCGTGGTGGATGTCAGCAAAGTTATTTACTTGATTATCAGCGCCACTGGTTTTATTTTGGGAGCAATTCTACTAGGGAATGTTTTCAATAAGTCCTTTGTAGCGATCGCCGATCAACTCAAAACACGTGGTGGATTGGTAATACCAGCATTCATCTTCGCCTTTGCGATGGCATACCTTGCCGCCGTCATCCACTTAGAAGCAATTTTGGGAGCTTTTGCGGCGGGTTTAGTCCTAGAAGAGACAGATAAGCGTAAAGAACTGCAAACGCAAGTCTGCCCCATTGCCGATATGTTAGTGCCAATTTTCTTTGTAACTGTTGGGGCAAAAACTGATTTGGGAGTCTTAAACCCAGCAATTCCCGACAATCGAGAAGGTTTAATTATGGCAACTTTCCTGATCGTAGTAGCCATTCTCGGTAAAGTAATCACAGGCTTAAGCGTGTTTGGTCAGCCAGGAATCAACCGTTTAGCGATCGGTGTGGGGATGATTCCTAGAGGGGAAGTTGGCTTAGTGTTTGCTGGTGTCGGCGCAGCCAGTGGCGCTCTCTCGAAACCATTAGGGGCGGCAATCATCATGATGGTTATCTTGACAACCTTTTTAGCTCCTCCTTTGTTACGATTTGTGTTTCCAGACCCAAAAACTGCGGGTGCAGGCTTAGACCAACTGGTTTTAGACGGTTCCTCTGGAAACTCGTTGGTAATTGAACCACCTCAGTCAAGGGTGTCAGCATCAAATGATAGTGACAATTTGGAAGTAACTCCAGATTCTAGCGATCGCTAATTAAATTCTTGGGTAAATTATTACTGAGTTCTGAGTTATTTTCGCTCAGAACTCAGGACTCTGAATTCAGTACTATCACCGGGCTTTGAAGATTCTGCAATTATGCAGTGGAAACTTCTCTTACTAAATTTCCGTCCCATCTGATTGTAGAATAATCGTCTGTTTATAATTTCTACCAGCATTCAGAATGTTATTTATTTCCAGTCTCTCTTGGCTTGTGAGCCTTTATCTGAATATTTTTCAGGTAATTGGGGAGTAACACCCATAAATATTGCTAAATCATCTGACAGTAATGGGAATTATTTACTTAGTGCATTGATGGCAACAAATAAAAAACAGTTATCAGTGAACGGTTATCAGTTATCAGTTTTCTAGCTTCCTTGGAAGTCAGAATTCCTACCTCAAAAGGTGGAAAATTTCACATGGGGATTCAGACCCAATATGATGCCTAATAACTGATTTAAGCGTGTTTTTATACCATCAAAAAGGAATCAAAAATCAAGTTTAGGTGGTGACGGTGTGATGATTTACCAATGAGTTGAGATATTAACGGCTCCCATGAACGTGAATTAGGAGAAAGGACTGTGAAATTACACTGGTTACTACCCAGCACTATTGGAACTATCTTCATGCTATCGTCGCCTGCAATGGCTGCGAAACTTGAATCTTGGCGCTTTGATGCCAATCAAAACAGGCTGGAAATTAATACTGTAGGAGCAGTTCAACCCCAAGCACAACTAATTTTCAATCCGACTCGGCTGGTAATTGATTTGCCAGGAACCACATTTGGCCGTCCGCAATTAACCCAACAGGTGGGCGGTGGAATTCGCTCGATCCGGGTTGGGCAGTTTGATACAGAAACAACCCGGATAGTTGTCGAACTGACACCTGGTTATACTTTAGACCCCAAACGAGTCCAATTTGTTGGGACAACTGGCGATCGCTGGACGGTGCAATTACCTAGGCCAGAAGTCGATAGAGTAGCCTCATCACCCACCTTATCTCCCAGAAGTGCTTACACTGTTGTTACCCCAGACTCTGAGCCTCAACCTAGTATTTCAAGGGTTGCCACTACTACACGAGGGGCGACTCAAATTGAGAGCTTGACAGTAACAGGCGATGGGTTGTTTATCCGTACCAGTGGTGGCAATCCTCCGATTCAGGTAATTCGCAGCCGCGATCGCGCTACCATCTTCATTGATATCTCTGGCGCATCTTTATCACCACGTTTGGCGCAACAGAATAATATACCCGTCAACAAACATGGTATTAGCCGTGTTGAGTTCACCCGACTACAAAGCCAACCTCCTAGCGTTCGCCTGACTTTGCGGGTAGATAAAAATAGCCCAGACTGGGGAGCAACTAATAGTAACAGTGGTGGTTTAGTGGTTCTGCCTGGTCGCGTTGTCAGATTGCCTGGAAGTAATAATTCAGACAATCAGTCAGACGCAATTTCCTTTCCCAGCAGAACACCTGCCAACAACTCGCCAGCGACAATTGAATCTGTACAACTGGCTGACAATGGCAGACAACTGCTCATTAGAGCCGACCAAACTTTATCAGCTACGGGAAGCTGGGATAGAGCCTCCGGTGTATTCCGTGTCACAATTCCCAATGCCAAGTTAGCTCCCAAAGTTACAGGCCCTACTTTTGCTGCCAATAGCCCCATTCTGCGGGTACGCCTGCAACCGCAAGCGCCCAACACAGTTGTTGTTTTAGTTCAACCAGCAGGCGGGGTGCAACTTGGGCAACCCCAGCAAATCGGTGGCCAGCTTTTAGTACCAATCCAAGGTTCTCGTCGAGTCGTCGCCCTCCCCGGAAAACCCCCCTTTGCTTTGCCTGGGCTACCACCCCCAAACCGGGGGCCATTCCCAGATCCAAATAATCCCAATCAGCAGCCCCTAACACAACCACAGCGCCGAGTTACCAATGGGCGCGTGGTTGTGATTATTGACCCCGGACATGGTGGCAAAGATTCAGGAGCGCTTGGCATTGGAGGAGCGCGCGAAAAAGATGTGATCTTGCCGATTGGTAAAAGGCTAGCAGAGATTTTGCAGCAAAATGGTGTACAAGTAATTATGACTAGGGATTCTGACTATTTTGTTACCCTTCCGGGACGGGTGCAATTAGCAGAGCGAGCTAATGCTGATGTGTTTGTCAGCATCCACGCTAATTCCGCAGGTGCGAGTCGTCCTGATGTGAATGGTTTGGAAGTCTATTATTACGACAGTGGTCTGGATTTAGCTCGCGTTGTCCGTAGTAGTATTCTTCAAAGTATTGGTACCCTCAAAGACAGGGGAGTCCGACGAGCCAGATTTTATGTCCTCAGAAAAAGTTCTATGCCCTCCATTCTCGTGGAAACAGGTTATATGACTGGTCGAGAGGATATGGCTAGGCTTAGAACCTCAGCTTACCAAAATCAAATGGCAGAAGCGATCGCTCGTGGCGTTCTTCAGTATCTAAAGAGAAGATAAGTAGTTTAGTCGAAATTGTTGAGTAAATACATCTAATCTTTACCATTTTTATCCAATTTAGTAGTAAAACAATTTAAGTATTCTTGCGGCGGGACAAGAGTAGCTTCTTTGTTATTGTCATCTGATGCTTTACCAGTCAAATTTATCTGAGCTAATGGCATGGCAAAATCATCAGAGCGTGCTATATTTTACGCCATTAGCTGTGTCTTAATAACAGCGCAAAACTCAAGGTAAGCGGTGATGGTGTGAGGATTTGCCAATATGTTGAGATGTTAACGGCTCCCATGAATGTGAATCAGGAGAAAGGACTGTGAAATTACACTGGTTACTATCCAGTACTATTGGAACTATCTTCATGCTATCGTCGCCAGCCATGGCCGCGAAACTTGAATCTTGGCGTTTTGATGCCAATCAAAACAGGCTGGAAATTAATACATTAGGGAATGTTCAACCCCAAGCACAATTAATTTTTAATCCCACTCGTTTAGTAATCGATTTACCAGGAACCACATTTGGCCGTCCGCAATTAACCCAACAGGTGGGCGGTGCAATTCGCGCTATCCGGGTTGGGCAATTTGACGAACAAACAACACGCATAGTCGTTGAATTGACTCCTGGTTATACTTTAGACCCCAAGGGAGTACAATTTGTTGGTAGAACTGGCGATCGCTGGATGGTGCAATTACCTACACCAGTAGCCGATAATAATGTCCCCTCAACAAATACTGTGGGACAACAAGAACAAGCCATAGCCACAGAAACTTCGCCGAGAACATCTCCATCAGTGTTCTCCCAAAGAGATATTTACAATGTGGTGACAACAAGCCCTGTCATTCCACCTAGAAATGGAATGCTTGTCGCCAGAGTTACTCAAATTGAGAACTTACAGGTCACAGGCGATGGTTTTTTTGTCCGTACCAATGGTGGTAATCCTCAGATTAAGGTAAATCGTAGCAACGATCAAAGAGCAATTAACTTCGACATTGCCGGCGCTACTTTATCACCAAGTCTAAAGCAGCGCGATTTGTCAATTAATCGCTATGGTGTCAGCAGCATTCAGTTCAGTCAATTACAAACAAGCCCATCTGTTGTTCGCATGACTTTACAGGTGGACGAAAATAGTCAAAATTGGCGGGCAACTACTAGCAGTGTTGGTGGTTTTGTGCTTCTGCCCAGTCGTGGCATTGCCCAGTTACCTGGAGGTAATAGTCCACGCCCTATACCATCTAGTACAGCTACAATTGAGTCTGTACAACTGGCTAATAATGGCACACAACTGCTGATTAGAGCAGACCAAGCTGTATCGGCGACAGGAGGTTGGGATAGAACCTCTGGTCTATTCCGTATTACCATCAACAATGCTCGGTTAGCTCCCAAAGTCACAGGCCCGACTTTTAATCCTAATAGCCCTATCCTGCGAGTCCGCTTGCAACCACAAGAATCCAATACTGTCGTCGTCTTAGTGCAACCAGCAGCTGGAGTGCAAATTGGGGAACTCAATCAAGTTGGCGACGAGCTTTTGGCTTTAGAATTACGACGCTCTGGTAGCGTCACGCCACCCCTTGTTTTACCTCCCCTATCATCAAACCAAGGGCAATTCCCAAACCCCATAGATAATCCCCGTCCTATATCCCGACCACAGCCGCGTCCCTCTGTTCCTAGAGGAAAATTACTAGTTGTGATTGACCCAGGACATGGTGGAAAGGACTCAGGCGCACCTGGCATAGGTGGACTTTTAGAAAAGGATGTAATTCTGCCTATTGGGAAAAGAGTAGCAGCAATTTTAGAGCAAAATGGCGTACAAGCAGTACTAACGCGGGATGCTGACTTTTTTGTAGAACTTCAGGGACGGGTAGAAATTGCCCAGCGAGTGAATGCGACTGCCTTTGTCAGCATTCACGCTAATTCCGTTGATAATCGGCCTGATGTCAATGGGTTAGAGGTATATTATTACGATAGCGGTTATGCTCTGGCTGAAGTTGTTCGCAATACCATCCTCCAGAACATCGATACAATCAACAACCGGGGAACTCGTAAAGCCAGATTCTACGTTCTCAGAAAAAGCTCTATGCCGTCGATTTTAGTAGAAACAGGTTATATGACTGGTCGAGAAGATAATCCCAGATTGGCATCACCAGAGTATCAAAATCGCATGGCAGAAGCGATCGCTCGTGGCATCCTAAAATACTTACAGCGTTAATATAGTACAAATTACTATTAAAAGGTGGTATTTAGACTTTTTTGGCGTGCAGAATTTAGTGGTCAATTAGTCAATTGTCTGCTAAATTCTGTATTTTAAATCCCAAAACCTAAATTAATATCTGCCTGTGTATTCATCTTCGATCTTTGATGCGAATCTTGACGAGTTTTCGGCTCAAGAACCCCAACGTGCCCCAATTGGCATCTTTGACAGTGGTGTAGGTGGACTGACGGTACTGCGCCAACTATATCGGCAACTCCCCAATGAATCAATTGTTTACTTTGGGGATACAGCCCGACTTCCTTACGGAATTCGCTCACAAGCAGAAATTTTACAATTTACGCGCGAAATTCTTACCTGGCTACAACAGCAGCAGGTAAAAATGGTAATTATGGCTTGCAACACCAGTTCTGCCTTAGCCCTAGAAACCGTGCGTCAAGAATTCAACATCCCCATTTTGGGAGTAATTCTACCGGGTGCCAAAGCTGCGGTGCAGCAAGGAAAGCGGATTGGTGTAATTGCTACTCCAGCTACGGCGAAAAGTAATGCTTATAAGCACGCCATCCTCGAAATCGCCCCTGATGTCCAAGTCTGGCAAGTCGGCTGTCCTGAGTTTGTGCCACTCATCGAGCAAAACCGGATTCATGACCCTTACACTGCTGAAGTGGCACGAGCCTATCTAGAACCTTTAATAGAGCAGGAAATCGACACCTTAGTTCACGGCTGTACCCATTATCCCCACCTTACACCAGTATTGCGATCGCTCCTCCCCTCTCAAGTCAAGCTAGTTGACCCAGCCGTTCATGTCGTGGCAGCTTGTGCCCAAGAGTTAGATTTGCTAGGCTTAAAAAATACCCACCTCCCACTGCCAACTCGCTTCGCAGTTAGTGGTTGTCCGCAACAGTTTTCCCAGTCAGGAGTGCAGTGGCTGGGCTATACCCCAATGGTTGAAGAAGTTTGCTTCACTGATACCGCTATTTCCCAAGTCCAATAAAACTAATTTGTCCTTTGTTTTGATTTAAAGACAAAGGACAAATGACAAATGACTACTGACTATTAACTATTTCAGTCACCTTTGCCCTTACAGATATCTCCTGCTTGTGTTTTCCTTCGGCAGATGAAGGAAAACTTCTAGAAACAGTCTTTGTACCCGTTCGCTTTGCCAGTGCTAATAACAGGTAGACTGTGAACAAATATCCAGACGCTAAAATAAAAATCATCATAGGTATACTTCCGTAAATCATTGTTCTACTAGCACCTTTTCAAACGAATATAAAATTCCATAAAATTAGTAGAACCTCAGCCAACCAAGTACATTCTTGATTGCTGTAGTTTCCTATGGTAGAATTACCTATAGAGACCCAATTCTCTACGGACAAAGAATTTATTGTCTAATGAGACTGATTGCAGACCATAGACCCCACAGCAGTTAGGTTGCCTTTTAGCAATCTAAAACTACGCTTCTCAGAGGTCTACTGGATCTACGTTATTTTTACTCATCCTGTCTGTGAAAAGAGCAATGCTTGCGCTCAACGTGCGCTGAAGACGTGTAGCGGCTTCCCATAGGGATATCGCATAGCTCCAAACCAGGAGTTTTGCATATCGTAGAAAAAATAAAAGGGATTATTCCCTTAATATAGACTACGAATAATTATTTTAGACCCACATCACCGAGCCAGTAAAATCACCTAGTAAGTGACTTACTTTTGCGGTGTGAATATCTGAAAAATTTAAAATTCCTATACTTTAGCGTAACACAACGACCCTGAATTTGAAGCCCATTCGACTGCTAAATTTCAAATTTTTTGAATAACTACACTTCAGTTCTGAAGAAACTTAGTTTTATCTATTGGCAACTTAATTTGAAGGACATCCATTTTGTCAATAAGTAATCTTGCTTGAATTCTACTTTATAACTGTGGCGGTAAACGCGTATCGGCAAGCTACTCGATCCAATTAAAGCTGATATTTACTCCCGTATACTGAGAGGTAGTGTTTTAAGTTAGTTTAAAACTCAAATTTATCCAAAATTAAGCATAATTGCTTATTGACAAGGGCAGTAACATCCTTTTATATCACCCATAGACTCATGAAAATGGGATTAACTTATGAAAACTTTGCGCTGGCACAGGGTTATCTTAAAATGAGTGTAGGATATGTAAACTTTCGTAACCTAAGTCAGAGTCCGCCCATCCATGACCCCAGCCACCTCCCTGTTTACCCCTGTGGAAGCAGACCTGCGACTACTAGCAGATAACCTAAAACAGCTAGTTGGAAATCGCCACCCCATTTTGTTTGCAGCAGCCGAACATTTATTCGGAGCCGGGGGAAAGCGTATCAGACCAGCAATTGTCCTGCTAATATCGCGGGCAACCATGTTAGAGCAAGACATTACACCGCGTCATCGCCGCCTAGCTGAGATTACAGAAATGATTCACACAGCAAGTTTGGTACATGACGATGTGGTAGATGAATCAGACGTGCGGCGAGGCGTTCCTACCGTTCATAGTTTGTTCGGTAATCGCATTGCCATATTAGCAGGAGATTTTCTTTTTGCCCAATCTTCCTGGTATTTAGCAAACTTGGATAATTTGGAGGTGGTAAAACTCCTGTCAGAAGTCATTATGGATCTGGCTACTGGGGAGATCCAGCAGGGACTAAATCGTTTTGAAGCTAGTATCTCTATTGAAACTTACCTCCAGAAGAGTTATTACAAAACAGCTTCGTTAATTGCCAACAGTTCTAAAGCTGCTGGGTTACTCAGTGAAGTTTCACGGGAAACTGTTGAGCATCTGTATAGCTACGGTCGTCATTTTGGCATAGCATTTCAAATTGTTGACGACATTCTAGATTTCACCAGCACAACAGATACCTTGGGTAAACCAGTGGGGTCAGATTTGAAAAGTGGTAATCTGACAGCACCAGTTTTATTTGCTTTAGCAGAAAAACCATCCTTGGAAGTGTTGATTGACCGGGAGTTTGCTCAAGAAGATGATTTAGAGCAAGCACTAGCACTAATTCAAGATAGTCAAGGTATACAGCAAGCGCGAGAGTTAGCTGCTCACCATGCTAAGTTAGCAATTGAACATCTTGCAGTTCTCCCACCTTCAGAATCTCATCAGGCATTGATTAACATAGCTGAGTACACACTGAGTCGTCTCTATTAAATTATATAGGTACAAAATGGGGCTTTAGATGGCAAGTTAAACCTACCGGATATTTTTAGGTGGGGAAATTTTGCTCAATGGTCAGCTAAAATTTGAAAAATGTTCGCTGATAACTATTTGTTTATCAATTTTAGATTAGGCGGAAAATTAAGCCGATCGATTGGTCTTTTAAAGAACAAAAAGGGTAGTGACGGGCATTAATTTCTTTTCATCAAAAACTTTTTTAAAAGAATTTGAGATTTAAAATTTGGGATGTGGGATTGTATCTAAAAAATCCCACATCCCAAATTTTTCTATGCAATATCAGGGGGTATGTGTTTAGGCGATCGCTCCTGTCGCAACTGTTGCTGCATGAGTTTCTCTAGATCGGTTCGCCGAATTTCGACGGTATGAGTGGTCTTACCCGGCGTTTCCAAAAAAATGATCCCATCTACGGGTTCTAATGCCACCAATTGGAACAAAATATGGGTGACAGGAACAATTTTAGCTAGCATTTGAGGGTCAAGCCCAGCAGGGGAAATTAGAGAGACATCCTGTATGGTAGGGAAAGCGTAAATAACTCGCTTTTCCAATCCTGGATTAGTCCGATTGCTCAAAGTAGTTAAAACCCAGCTTGACTCCGAATTTTGGAGAATATAGTACTGGGAGTGACGTAATTTTAAAGCGATCGCTCTAAGGGCAGGAGCAATTGCTGCAATCAGATTTGGTGTTATACCATCGCGGGGTGCATTGTCAATCAGCAATTGAATTTGTGCTTCTAAATCCATAATGACTTGTATACGACTCCTGGGTAATGGCAATAACATCTATCAAAGTGTGAAAATCCCATCCAAGTTGGGAATAATAAAATCAGCCATATCCTTAATGTAGGATTGGTCTGCGTTTAGCTTATACGTAAAACCAAAAAAGCCAATACCCACAGTCGTACAGGTTGTATTTAAATACTTAGGGTCTTTTGAAAACCGAGACTATGAATTCAGCCGCAACCGCAACTATTCCATCTGCAAATATTCTGGGAGAAAATTCTAAAGGCGTGGAGGCGATCTTTCAACTCCTGTCCAAGGAGTTTCAACAATCGACCAAAGCTTCGGAACAGAATTGCCATGATGTAGCAACACGTATTACCACCGAAGTCTATCGCATTTGCCATGAGAGCAAACGTATTCAAGCTTCTGGAACAGTAGAAAGCTCGGCGATGACCCTAGCTCGGCATCGGTTACAACAGTGTCTCAGATACTATCAGTTGGGTTCAAATCGGGGCAGGGTAGAATTACACAGCACTCTGAGTGCAATTATTTATCGATATATTAATCCGCCTCAGAAGCAATTGAGTTATCAAGGGCGACTGACTATAATTGAAGATTTTTTACAAAGCTTTTATCTAGAAGCATTAAACGCTTTCCGGCGAGAAAATCAACTTGGTGCTACTTATCGCCCCCAGACGCTTCTAGAATTGTCCGAGTACATGGCATTTACCGAACGCTACGGCAAGCGACGCATTCCTTTACCAGGCCGTCAGCAGCAGCTAATTATCTTGCGGGCGCAAACTTTTTCTCAACAGCAGCCCCCAGAAACCAGCGTAGATATAGAACAAGCCGCAGAAGGCAGCAATAATGAAGGTGATGGTTCTTGGGAAGAACCAGCAGTACATCAATTGCGCTCCACAATGGCAACGCAAGCCGAACCCGAACCCGAAGAAGATACCTTGCGCTCCGTTGTGGTTACAGAATTAATGAATTATCTCGAACAACGGCAACAATCTGACTGTGCTGATTATTTTTCCCTCCGCCTCCAGGATCTATCAGCCCAGGAAATTGAGTCGGTTTTAGGTTTAACCCCTCGTCAGAGAGATTACTTACAGCAGCGCTTCAAGTATCATTTGATTCGGTTTGCATTATTACACCGTTGGGAATTAGTTCACGAGTGGCTAGAAGCCTCTTTACACACCAATTTGGGTTTAACTCCCCAGCAATGGCAAGTATACACAGCACAGCTGGATAGTAAGCAACGGTCTTTATTAGAGTTGAAGCAACAAGGACAAGCCGATGAGAAAATCGCAAAAACTTTAGGGCTGTCAATGGCACAACTTCAAAAACGATGGTTTAAGATTCTTGAGCAAGCTTGGGAAATTCGTAACTCATTAGTGTCCGGATCGGGTGCATCTACTCATGAATAGTGACTCAGAATCCTCACAATATCAGTATCTCGGTTGGTTATTGACAGATGATGTCAAAAATAACGAGCAATCTGTACCATGTGAGGAAAATGACGGGGTAAAAAAACTTCTCAATGAAGCCACTGCTTCAAAAAGCAGTGAGCCAAAATTGGGAGAAACGCCCCAGACCTTTCAATTGGGAGAAATTCCTACTGTGCAAGATCGTTTCCAAGCCGTCCTTAAGCGTCGGTTACAAATCCAAGTCCAAGACCACCCACCTTTGTTTCCCTGGGAAACACAATTAATCGACTATCCCGATTTTGTTGATGAGCCGTCAATGACGCTCGTTCCTACCTGGGGATGGATGGTACAACAGTCGAAGCTGAACCTGCCGCGTCCTTTACCGGAGAGAGTTTTTCAGCAATTGCTGGAACAATGTCAGGCGTTGGTGACATCTTCAATACCTCTGGGAGCAAAATTAGTTCAAGTGGTGGAGAACTTTTTTCCCAACGATTCTCAAGCATTAAACGATATAGCTGGACTGGTGCTAAGAAGCACTTATCGATCTGTAAATACTCTGGAGACAATACCCAATATTCAGAGCGATTACTCAGATTTACAACCACGTCAACAAATGGCTTTGTCGTTGCTAGCGGCTAAACAACTGCTGGAAAATCTGACTCTACCACTTTCAGCAACCAGTCCAGTGGTAGAAAGACAATGGCTAACCACTGTCGGTAATTTGAACATCAGAGTAGAGTATCAGTCTGTAGATAAACTTACAAAGTTACTTGTTCAGGCTGAGTTACCCGTTAAAGGAACTTTGATCCTTCGTGGAAGTGGCACTCTAGCAATGGCAACATCTTCGACTTCGGGATACTTAAGTGTAGAGTTAGGCTGCGAGCAACTTAACCCAACTTATACTCTGGAAGTTGAGTTTCCAGAAATAGACCAGCAGCCGCTTTTGTTTGTCATTAACCCTACTGTGTAACTTTAACGACTACCGCTAGTATGTAATGCCGAATATCTTAAGGTAACTATTGCCTAGCTGTTGCCTTGGGGCTTTTTCATGCTCTAGACAATACTAACAACAGGGTGCTTACTTATACTTAAGGCGTGGTTGCAGTTAACCAGTGGGTGTGGACTTAGCCTCCACCCGATAATTGATTTTTCGTGGATACTCGTCAGTCCACTCGGTTATTAGCAAAGCCTGGGGAACGGGTTAGTTTCTTGTGTTGTGCTGATTTCGCCTTTATTTTACCAAGCCACCAATTTTTCACAACGAATTTATTCGCTTGTGTTGTTTTTTTATCCAAAATTATGTTCGCTCTTGGCGTTACAGTTTGCGGTAACGTTATATATCAATGCGCTTGGGTTAAGTCAATTTATTTGACGTACCGTAGAGGCGCAGAGAACGCAGAGAGAAAAAAGAAATGCTTTAGGACTTTACGTCCTATACAAATTAATCGAGGGCTTTAACTTTTAAAATATGCGCTAAACCTTCATCGATGCTTAAAGACAGGATAAGAAAGCTTGCTGTAACGGGAATACTTTAAAGTAGGGCGAACAGTTTTGTCGTCAGCATTGTTTCCGTAGCATGTATAACTTAGACTCGAAATGCTCAACTTATCTAGGATGAATCGGTTTTGGCGTGTCCCTGTAGGTAATTTCTGGCGGCAAAATTTACAGAAGTCGCCTTTGACAGAAGTAGAAGATTCGATTTCTTTGCGATCGCTAGTCCTAGGATTGGTTATTTTGGGAATTGTGGCGACGGATATCGCCGCCGAAACTTCATTCAGTTTTTGGGCGTTACCCCTGAGTTTAGTGGGTGCGATTTGGAGTTACTATCGTCGCCATGATGCCAATGTTGCAATTAAGTTTTGCATTGCCATTGGTATGTTAATAGCACTCGGTAATTTCTTTGGGCGGTTGGTGGGAGAGTTGAATGATACGCGGTTGAGTTTGGCAGAGTTATTAATTCAACTTCAGGTGTTGCACAGCTTTGATACACCCCGCCGGAAAAATTTAGGTTATTCGATTGTTATAGGATTGATTTTATTAGGTGTGGCGGCAACGCTAAGTCAGACTTTAGCATTTGCACCTGTTTTGCTGTTATTTCTAGCGATCGCTCTCCCAACTTTAGTATTAGATTATCGATCGCGCTTGGGTTTGCAGCCATTAAAAACTCAAAAGGAAAAACTCAACAAGAAAAATTCCTCAACTCTTAATTTTAAGTTTTTAATTCTAACTTTTTTACTAATTGTCGCTCTAGGACTGGCAATTTTTGCTGTTTTACCCCGATTCCCTGGCTATCAGTTACGGAATTTTCCTGTAAGTTCTTCTATTCAAGTAAAAGGTAATTTCACTGGTCGTAGCATCATTAATCCTGGTTATGTCCGCCAAGGAAATGGAAATAATCAAGGCAGTGGTAGCGGTGGTACGGGACAAAATAAAACAGGTGAACCGGGAAAAATAGATAATAATTTTTATTACGGTTTTAATAGCCAGATTAACCAAAACTTGCGGGGCGAGATGAAACCGAAAGTTGTGATGCGGGTGCGATCGCAAGCTGAGGGTTTTTGGCGAGTATTAGGATTCGATCGTTATACAGGTAAGGGATGGGAAGTGTCCCGGAATGAAAATGTGATGACCATGAGGCGATCGCCTTGGTCTTACCAAATTTTCCTGAATCCACCTGTGATGACTGGTAAAACCCAAGAGATAGTCCAAACCTATACAGTGGTGGACGATTTGCCTAACTTAATTCCGGCGATGGCTTATCCCAAAGAGATTTACTTTCCCACACCACTGATTGCGGTTGATACAGAAAATGGATTACGATCGCCTGTAGAATTATCACAAGGTCTTACTTACACAGTCATTTCTGAAGTACCATACCGCGATCGCACTTTGTTAGGTCAAGCTTCTACTAATTATCCGCAACCGATTAAGAAGCATTATCTGCAAATTCCTCCCGAAATTGCCGCAAAAGTCCGACAACGCACCGAAGAAATTCTCGCTAACTACAATCAAGAAAAAGTAGCAAAGTCTGCTAAAAACTTGGATTCACCTTATGAAAAAGCTCTCTACTTAGCTCAATATTTAAAGCAACGCTACTCTCTTCCGCAAAATCCCTTAGATTTACCTTATTTGGGAGAAAAAGATGATTTAGTAGAAGCTTTTTTATTCAAATATCAAGGCGGTTATCCAGACCACTTCTCAACAGTTCTCACGGTGATGCTACGTTCCATTGGTATCCCAGCGCGGTTAGTTGCAGGATTTAGTGCAGGAGAATTTAATCCATTTACAGGGCTATATGTTGTCCGTAATACTGACGCTTATGCAATGACGGAAGTATATTTTCCCAAATATGGCTGGTTCGCCTTTGACCCGATTCCCAATCATCCCCTCATTCCTCCATCAGTGGAAGATACTCAGACTTTTAGTGTGTTGCGCCAGTTATGGCACTGGGTTGCTGGATGGTTGCCTTCTCCGGTAACAGGTTTGTTGAATAATGTATTTGAGACAATATTTAGGTGGGTGATTACAGCGATCGCTTGGTTTTTAGCTTTATTCTCTCAAGGTTGGTTTGGTGTATTAACTGGCTTAATTTTGACAACTACAGCAGCTTTCTTCGGTTGGCTGGGTTGGGGCCAGTGGCGAGAGTGGCGCAACCGCCGATGGTTAAAGAAATTGCCAGCAATGGAAAGCCTTTATCAACAAATGCTGCAATGGACAAGCCAAAAAGGTTTAGGTAAACATCCAGCACAAACACCTTTAGAGTATGCCAGAGGATCGTACCAGCATCATGCCCCAGCAACTGCTGAGGTAATAGATGAGATTAGCCAAGCCTATGTTAGTTGGCGTTATGGTGGTCATCCGCCTAACTTGCAGCGACTGCGAGAGAGATGGCAAGGTATTAAAAAGGCTAGTAAGACTGATAAGTAACCCAATTGTCAAATTATGACGCAAAGCGACATAATTAGCCCCCTCCTCGCTTGCGGGGAGGGGGTTGGGGGTGGGGTTCTATCTCTGCAACCAAGCAGCAATATGCTGCAACACCCCCTCCATCCTCTCCAGAATATCCTCATTTCTAAATCGCACAACCTGCAACCCCAAAGTCTCCAAAAATTCTTGACGTATCGCATCTTCTTCTTGCGTGTAATCATGAATTTCGCCATCTACTTCCACCACTAACCGCGCTTCATTACAGTAAAAATCGACGATAAAACGGTCAATTGTTTGCTGACGGCGGAACTTAAAACCCAAAAGTTGCTTGTCTCTCAACTTGTGCCAAAGTAACTTTTCTGCTGGAGTTGGTTCACACCGCATCTGTCGGGCTAATGGCTTAAGTTTTTTCCAAAGTTCGTGGGGGGTTTGCCAAGGGTATCCCGGAACCCCACCCCCTAACCCCCTCCCCGCAAGCGAGGAGGGGGGACTGGAGTTAGTGAGAGAGTTTGGGTTGGGGTTTTGATCTTGGGTCATTTGCGCTTTTGGGGTCAGCTAATTAATATTTCATGTATTATTCCCAGCGATCGCACTCTTACAATCTCCCTAGCAGTCAAAACTCAGGCATAATCAGACATACACTTCAAGAAGATGCAGTTGTAGTTTGGATTTATTTTGGATAATTTCACCAAATTAGCTGTTATTTTGGATTTCGTCTAACTTGGCCCGCACTGCCTGGATATCCTGCCACATCAACCATTTAGGCGCACCTTTTTCTTTAGAAGCGTTACGCAGCAAGTAAGAAGGATGAAAAATTGGCATACATAAACGTCCTTCCCACTCCAGCCACTGTCCGCGAATTTTCGTAATTCCTCGCTTATCGCCAGTGATGCCTTTGACAGCAGTTGCACCTGTTAACAAAATTATTTTGGGGTTAACTAGGCGAATTTGTTCTAGTAAGTAAGGTAGACAAGCCGCCACTTCTGTTGGAGTAGGAACTCTATTATCTGGTGGGCGACATTTATTTATATTAGCAATGTATACATCATGCTCAGTAGTCAAATTTACAGATGCCAAAATTTTCTCTAGTAACTGCCCCGATCTGCCTACAAATGGTAAACCCGTTTCGTCTTCATTTTGACCAGGTGCTTCTCCTATAACCATAATTGGTGCTTTGAGATTACCGCGTCCGACAACAGCATGAGTGCGAGTGTCTCCCAATGGACAACGGTGGCAGCGATCGCAATCCTGTGTCAACTCCGTTATGTCAGAATAAGTTCCGGGAGCGATCGCAATTTTCGCGTCTGTGGGAATCAGTTCTCGTTGGTTAAAGTTTGAGTCGTCGAAGAGGCTAAGTTGGGTTTCGCTGCTCATGAAAATTAGGATTTTGGCATCAGCGCTATCTGTCTTATCTGAGTTAAATACTGCTCTGATTGGAGATTTATCAGAATAAATAGACTTTTGCTGAATACTTATTATTTATACAAATCTTATTGTATCAGTTAATTTGAGACAAAATTCAGTCATGATAAAAGCAGTGCCGTCCTAAAATGCTGGGGGAAACCATGTCACACACCCCATTTTTCGCCGATCGCACCCATGCGGGTGAATTATTGGCGCAAGTGATTCATGATGTTTTGACTCAGCAAACTATTGATTCTGGGGTAAAGCCTGTACCAATTGTTTATGCTTTGCCAAGAGGGGGTGTACCAGTTGCAGTACCAATCGCACGTCTTTTGGATTGTCCGTTGACAATCGTCATAGCCAAAAAGATTAGCCATCCAGAAAACCCAGAGTTAGCCATTGGTGCAGTCACTACTTCTGGAAATGTTCTTTGGAGTAATCAAAAGCTATTTCGCCCTCAACATGATACCCGATTGCGGGAAGTCGCTTTAAATAAAGCCATCAACCAAGCTAAGTCTCTTGAAGCTCAATTAATTACTGCTTGTCCGCAGGTGAATGCCGAGAATGCTACGGTCATTTTAGTTGATGATGGCATTGCTACAGGTATGACAATAGCAGTAGCGGCAACTGCCATCAAAATACTTTCGCCAGCAGCAGTTTGGCTATGTACTCCAGTAGCGCCACACAAATTGCTACCTTGGTTAGAACAGTGGGGCGATCGCACAATTGTCTTGCAAACACCAGAATCCTTCTGGAGTGTAAGTAATTTTTATGCCCAATTTCCCCAAGTTGATACATTAGAAGTTCTCAGATATCTCCAGCAACAAAATACAATGGAGTGAATGGATCTGTGCGAGTAATTTGGAATTGTTTCCTTCTCTTGCTTTTTAACTATTTGGAGATGTTCCTTGTTGGTATTGCATAGCTTTGGCATAATCGCCCAAAGCGTAGCAAGCGACCTTCAGACGATCGAGAGCTTCTTCTTCACTGCGACGGTCTTTGATATTCCTAGCTAACAACAAACGTTGCTCATAATATGTAATTGCTTTGTTATAGTCACTCAAAGCTTCACAAGCAACTCCTAAACTACCTAAAGACTGTTCCTCGCTACGCTTGTCTTGAATCTCTCTAGCTAATTCCAACCGATCTTCATAATACTTAATAGCTTTAGGATAATCACCTAAAGCATAACAAGCATTCCCTAGATTCTTTAGCACCTGCAAAGCACTGCGAACATTTTTTAAGGAGCGTGCCAGTACTACACACTGTTCATAATAGGCGATCGCTTTTGGGTAATTATTCAAAGCATACCAAGCATTACCCAAATTTTTGAGTACCTGTTCCTCGCCCCAGTTATCTTTGAGTTCCCGCACAATCTCTAGGCTTTGCTGCTGATACTCAATAGCCTGTGCAAAGTTGCTCAAAGCTTTATATACCAATCCCAAATTATTCAGTGCTGCCACTTGACTCCGTTTGTCTTGCAGCTGTTGCGTTATTTTCAAACACTTTTGCAGAAACTCAATAGCCTTATTATGGTCATTCAGGTGACGGTATGAATTGCCTAAATGGGAAAGTGCTTGCATTTGCAATACTAAATCTGAGGTGTTATTCAGCAAAGACAAACACTGCTCTGAGTAAGAGATAGCACCCTTATAATCTCCGGCGCTGTAAGTTACCAATCCTAAAAAAGAAAGCGCCTGTGCCTGTTTTTGCAAATCCCCAACTGCCTGAAATAGCCCCAAGGATTGTTGTAAAGACTTCAGCGCCGCGATTAATTCACCAGTTTGCTGCTGTTTTATTCCTTGCCGTAGTAGCTTGGACGCTTCCGATAAATTGTCATCACTTTCCTGTGGAGGGACTATTTCTGCTTGTGAACCAGAGTCAAATTCATGGGTAATTGTATTACGCTTCACTGGTTTTAGGTATGTTATGGGTAATTGTATTTTTCGCTCTGTTATTCCATTGCCTTTAGGCATCACCCCCTTCCTGTTAAGTCTGGTGGTTAAATCTAGTGTTCCCAAAAGCAGAAGATATCTTTCATCAGGTGTTGCCCCTACCGTAAATCAAGGCTTTCACTGCCTTTTTACGTAAGTCGTAATATATAATAATAAATCCTCCCTTTACTCCAGAAAAGAGGGGCTATGTCCCCTATTCGTGAAAGTATTTGGAAGGATATGTGAAGTACCCCAACCTGCTTCGCTGAGGTTGGGGCTTCCAACATCATTGAATCAGTGACGGTCTTATTCGTCCTCG
>NZ_NOLI01000073.1:0-38552 GCF_002245975.1 Nostoc sp. 'Peltigera membranacea cyanobiont' 213
CCGCAAGCGAGGAGGGGGTTGGGGGTGGGGTTCTTGTACCTCACTCAACTGAGAACCGCTATAGTATTCTTCGATTAAGTAAATTGGCGCGAAAAACTCAAATACATTAGCTAAATGTAAGCAGGCTTAAAGCCCCTACTAATGACCAATGACAAAGGACAGCTTGCGCCAGTTAGTTTTAATTACGCCAACCTGCTTACAGTATGAGTTAACGTCAATAACAAGATTCCCAACTTCTTAGAGAAGTTGGGAACCTGAGCTTTTATATTACTAGATTGTAAACCCGCTTATCGATCGGTTGAATCATCAATCATTTCTGGCGTTAAAGCTGGGTTACTCTTACGTTCTTCTGGTGATTGCTCCCGAATAACATCGTCTATTCTTGCAGGGTGTTTGATTTTGTCGAGTACCTCTGGACTTAGTTCCAATGGTTCGCCTTCTGGATTAGATTTTTCAGCTTGACTAGGAACTGTTTCCTTATTCATCATTATTTCCCCAAACTTATACACCAAGCTTAAGTTGTTCTGTGGTGAGCTACACACTATCTTGAGACTTAATTTCACGCGACAGTAGGTAAGAAAGACGTAAGTGTAGCTGTCGGAGACATCGCCCCTCAGCAAAAATCAATCCCTAAACTAAATAGCATTTACCACAAAAAACGTAAGTATTCAGTATTCTCAGTTTCACAAACCATAAATAGTCACAGCCAGTAGCCAAAACATGAAATTGCGATCGCTAATTTAGCCAAGCCAACGATTAATTCTCCCATAACTGCGATCGCTTCGTTATTCGATAGAAAAAACTGAGTATTTCTAACAAGCAAAATCTATTTAAATTACTTTTTAAAAAAAACTTTACGTTTCTCAATAAACTTTAAGAAATCTTGTAATTGAGTTAAGAATCAATTAAGAGAAATTGCTTTGTAAAGGTTAATTGATATTCCTTGTCAAATTGCTGGTGAAGTTAGAGACTAAGAATACAACACACGCAATTATTTTATGACTGCTATTTCTAACATTGAATTCAAACGACCAATTTGGCAAACTGCTATTATATTGACTTTGGGCTTTTGGCTCAGTGCTAGTCTAGTTTTAGACTGGGTAATTATGCCTAGCCTTTATCTTTCCGGTATGATGAGCCAAGCTGGTTTTACGACAGCAGGCTATACGATTTTTTGGAACTTCAATCGGATGGAATTATTATCTGCTGCTGTAGTATTAACTGGGGCATTAGCTTTGGGTAAAATCCAATATCACTGGCGGATTCGCAGTATTATTTTATCTGGGCTGCTGCTAACTATCGCTGTGCTTGACACCTATTTCTTAACTCCGCAAATGTGCGCCATCGGAGTTCAACTCAATCTATTTGAAGCTGCTGCTGCTATTCCATCGACAATGAATTTACTACACGGCAGTTATTGGGTACTAGAAGTAGTTAAGTTGGTTGCTGGTGGTACACTTTTAAACTGGTGCTGGCGGGAACAAGTTTAAGTAGATGGAGAACTATAACGGTGAGAATGTCCACTTCTAAATCTCACACTAAAGACGCAAAGAAATTCTTTGCGTCTTTTTGCTACATAGCTTAATCAATGCAATGTTTACGACAAGCTAGGCCCATGCGGATAATTTTGTATTGATATTTGTGATTTTTAAAACTTGAGATTCTTCGGGTAAATTGCTATCATAAAATGATTCATTCATTTATAAGTGTAATTAAATCACCAGACAAAATTATCTTTTACTGTACATTTTTAGCCTTCCCGGATGTTAGAGAAAAGAAATACTGAAAGATAATATTAGTTAGCTTTCATCTTTACTTCACTGATTTATCATGAAGTTTATATATTGCTGCTAACTTTTTTTGAAAATTATAGTAATCTGAATTTTAGTGAGTGCGTTACTTGTTATCTACCATTTAGCTAAAAATAGCTATTTTGCAGGTATGTACTACCAATCAAGAACTTCGCTGTAAATTCTTGAATTTGTCACTCCAAATTGACAGAGTGACTATTTAGCCCCACACAACATTAAAACCCGTTTCCAGTACTTATGAAGAGATTCCCTTCTGCTGAACTGGTCGCCTGTGCATCTCACCACACACCATTATGGCGGCAATTATCAGCTAACTCATCCTTGGTCGGAGATTTATCATTCTTGTTGTGCAAGTAATAATTTTGCTTAATCCCAACACTCAGAGCTGCTCTACACCCACAAACCTAAGTAAGACATTAAGCTTTTGGAATGCTTAGTTTTTAATAATACTTTTCTCTTGATGAAGTTTACCTCAAGCATAAACCTCTAGCAAAAGTAGCTGATAACTTTCGTCACGGATATAAAAGCGGCAGGAAGTTAATCCTTAAAAGCCTTTGTGGATAAGTCTTTTCATCCACATCACAAGAGATTTTGGTTGCTCCAGACTTTAGGATAAAGGGCAAAAAAACTTTTGCAACAGAAGCAAAGTATCTACAATTTTAGGCTGTGAAATACGGATAACAATGATGCTTTTGTGACTGATGGGCGAGAGCCAATGGTCTGTTCGTTGCACTTGAGTTACTGTTAGATTGGCTAGATTAGCAAAAGATACAGAAAACCAATCTAATTTTTGAAATACTATATCCTGGCAACCAGTCGGGCCATTTTGCTATTGGGCAATAATGTGGATTGGTTTAATTGTAATTCGTGCTTTCTAGCTTAACAGAGATTGGTTAATTAAGAGTTGGGGGGTGTGGAATCTCTGTACTAAGTCAAATGTGACCGCTATATTTATTTGATAGTGTTTCCAACAAAGTCGCGGTGAATTCCGAAAAGGTAATTCACTAATTTTGCCTGCAAATGTTAATTTTATTCCAGAACTATCTCAATGAAGACACTTCCAATTAGTAGATACAGATTTTTCCAAAAGCTCCAGCCTTTATCTTTGTTGAAAAAAATCACTGGTAAGTCGGTTACTGGTTGTTTGCAGGTGTTTAGCACATCAGGTTCTTGGTCAATATATGTAGATGAGGGTAAGCTCATTTATGCTTGCTATTCAGAGAAAATGTTTGAGCCGCTTTACAGGAATTTGCAACGCTTGAGTCAGCAAATTTCTACTCTCCCTCTTGAAATTCACGAACAATTACGGGCAATATTTGAAACTGGGATTGAAAATCAGGCAATACCGAACCCAGATTATCTGGCTATTTGCTGGTTAGTTAATCAGAGATATATTAGTCCCTCTCAAGCAGCAATACTGATAGAACAGTTGGCACTAGAAGTTCTGGAGTCATTTCTCAACTTAGAAGAGGGGAGTTATGAATTTATTCCTGAAAGCTTTCTGGACGACATGCCAAAATTTTGTCATCTAAATCTCCGTTTACTGGTTGAACGATGTCAAATGCCCCGAAACGAAGTAGCTTATCGTCAGACATCCCCCTCTTCTCAATCGCACCCCTCAGAACTGTTCAAAATAAATGAGTTAAAACCTAAAAACAAAAGTACATCAAACTGGTCTAGAACAAACGGCTATAAACCCTCAGCCTACTCTGTTAATACTAATGAACAGAGGGATCGGCGAATCGTCCAACCCCATGCTGACAAAAAAATATACACAATTTTTTGTATTAATGACAGTCCTACAGTATTGAATGCTATTAAAAGTTATTTAGATGAGCAAACCTTTTCTGTTGTGGGAGTCACCGATTCTCTAAAAGCTTTAATGCAAATTATTCATACAAAACCCGACATAATTTTGTTGGATATTTCAATGCCTAATTTAGATGGATATGAACTCTGTTCTTTGCTGCGTAAACACTCGCATTTTAAAAATACACCTGTGATTATGGTGTCAGAAAAAGTAGGATTTATAGATAGAGCTAAAGCTAAGATGGTTAGAGCCTCTGGCTATTTAACTAAGCCTTTCACACAAGGAGATTTACTAAAAGTAATCTTTAAACATATTATTTAATTTTCTAATATAATAAATAACTCCATTTAATCGATATATATTTTTGCATATTTCAGATTTAGTATTACCTGCATCGCTATTTTTTTCGTTATAGATAATTGTCTGATTGAATTGAAATAATTTTTGTTTTATCAAACTAAAAATAATAATTGTAGTGAGTCGGAACCTATAGCAGTTTCATGCTAAGATTAAAAGCAATTTTATTATTAATATCTTAATAGATTTTTGGAAAAATGAAAGTTGGCGATTTCCCGAAATAAAAACTTTTTAGAACTCGCCCGATCGCTAAAGGTGGACTCTGGCAAGAAAAACAACACATTTACTGTACGCCGTTTTATTACATTGATTACACCTTGGCGGGGTGTTGCGCCTTGCAGTTTTGGGTGAAAGCAGAAGAAAATTATTCGCAGGCATTAGCGGAGTATATTGCATTATGCGATCGCGGGGGTTCTGCCTCCTTTCGAGAATTAGTGCGATCGGCAAATCTTATTTCTCCCTTTGAAGCTGGCGCACTTTCTCAAGTCGTTGAAAAAGTGCGTCAGACTTTGAAAGCTGGCTGATTGACCTCAGAATACTTTACGTACTTCTAGATGGGCAAGAATATCTGAGCGATCGCGAATTTTTTGTTGGCAAACATCTGTAACTGGTCGCTAAGTTGAGTTGCATTGCCGTAACTGGTGAGTGCCGCCCGTACAGGGTTAGAAAATTCAATTGCAGCAACGTATGAATCACCTGCAACAGCTTGGAACTGCCCATTTGCTCCAGGAGCGAAATCGAGTACCCGAAAAATTCCCATGTTGCCATCCCCACCATTACTAGGCAAATCCATATCATCCAACCATATAGATCCTGCTTGCAACTTTTCTTTGTTCAGGTCTCTTTATTGAGAAATAATATCAAAGCTGAAATAGTATTCTTGATTCATTTTAAAAACTTGGGAAAAGTCTACACGATCGTGTAATCTATATATTTATCAAGAAAGATTATCAACTCTCATGCTTAAAAAGCATTGAAAAAACAACTGACCAGTAGAGCATAATATTTTCAAATGACGACAGGAGCATGATAAAAGCGACTACAGTATCACCTAGAGGATTGAAAAAGCCACAAATATCAGCCTTGTTTGGTCTAGTTTTGGGACTATGTATGCTGCTAATTTGCTTAGTTTACAGTGTGACACTAGGTGCAGTAGAAATACCTCTGGACAAGATTTTGACATCTTTTATCGCCTTTGATGGTTCTTACGATGGCTTAGTTATTCAGACCGTGAGATTACCGCGATCGCTAATTGCTATCCTTGTAGGTTCAGCCCTTGCTGTATCGGGAGCATTGATGCAGGGTTTGACTCGAAACCCCTTAGCAGATCCAGGTATTTTAGGTATTGAATCGGGAGCCGCCCTCTTTGTCGTTGTCGCAACTTTCGTTTTTGGTAGCTCATCCTTAAGTATTTACGCCCTTGTCGCCTTTTTGGGTGCGGGAGTGACAGCAGTATTAGTTTACACCCTTGGTTCTCTAGGACGGGGAGGAGCCACTCCACTGAATCTGACGATAGCAGGAGCGGCCTTAACTGCCCTGATTTCTTCCCTCACCACCGCTATCCTGATTCTCAGTCAACAAACACTCGAACAAGTTAGATTTTGGTTAGCTGGTTCATTATCTGGTCGAGATTTTAATTTATTTTTACAAGTACTGCCTTTTGTCGGCATCGGATTAATCATAGCTTTTGCCCTCGGCAGACAAATTACCACTATGAGTTTAGGTGAAGATGTCGCCAAAGGTTTGGGTCAACAGACAGCTTGGATAAAAATATTTACCGCTATCAGTGTAGTCTTATTAGCAGGAAGTTCCGTCGCCCTGGCAGGGCCAATCGGCTTCATTGGTTTAGTCGTTCCCCATATAGTGAAATTTTATATTAAAGCCGATTATCGTTGGATATTACCTCATTGTGCAGTTTTGGGTGCTATTTTGCTCTTGGTTGCAGATATTGCTGCTCGTGTATTGCTCAAACCGCAGGAGTTACCTGTAGGTGTAATGACAGCACTGGTTGGCGCTCCCTTTTTTGTCTATCTGGCTAAATCAAAGGTGAAAAAATGAAGGTTGATTGGCTAGTCATTCGTTCTCCGGCGATATCTTTCCGAATTGACCGACGCGTACCAGTCATACTGTTATGTTTGGCAGTAGGGATTGTAGTGGCGATGGTGATGAATGTAGGGCAGGGTGAATACCCAATCTCACCTTTAAATATCGTCAAAACTCTATTGGGTATAGATACGGGAAACCCAGACCATGCATTCGTGATTGAGGATTTGCGTTTACCCCGTACCCTTGTAGCCTTTATGGTGGGAGTAGCGCTGGCAATTTCTGGCACTATCTTTCAAGGACTGACACGCAATCCTTTGGCAGACCCAGGTATTATCGGTATCAATGCTGGGGCGAGTTTGGCAGCAATTATCGTAATTGTGCTATTGCCATCAGCACCGATTTATACCTTACCTCTATCAGCCTTTGGTGGTGCTTTGCTGATGGCGGTTTTAATTTACTCCCTGGCGTGGAATCAAGGTAGTTCTCCGATTCTATTAATTTTGATGGGTATTGGCTTATCTGCGATCGCAAGTGCCATAACCAGCCTGATGATTACCTATGGAGAAATTAATGATGTTAGCAATGCTTTGGTTTGGTTAGCTGGGAGCGTTTACGGCCGTACCTGGGAGCAAGTCTTTTCTTTATTACCTTGGTTAATTGTTTTCGTACCAATGGCTTTGACACTAGCAAGGCATTTGAATGCTTTAAACTTGGGAGATGATGTCGCCAAAAGTCTAGGTAGTCAGGTGGAATGGCAACGTGGTTTACTCACAGTGGTAGGTGTAGCCCTAGCAGGTGCAGGAGTCGCCACCGCCGGAAATATTGGTTTTATTGGTTTAATTGCACCCCATTTAGGACGACAGTTGGTAGGTGCAACCCATGAAGCCTTGATTCCTACTTCCGCCCTCTTGGGAGGAGTGATTGTTGTCATAGCAGACTTGCTGGGAAGAACACTGTTTACACCTATTGAACTTCCTTGTGGGGTAATAACTGCTGCCATTGGCGCTCCTTATTTTCTTTATTTATTAATTCGTAACCGCAAAAAATAAGGGATTGAAAACTGGGGATTGAAAATATTTTATCAACCCAAAAATCAGATTTTCATAAATCCAAAATCTAAAATCTAAAATGGTTTCACTTATGAAAGGGCTGTCAACTAAAAGTCTATCTTTAGCTTACGATGGGGCTACGATTATCCGTGACCTTAATTTGGCAATACCCCCCGGACAAATTACTGGTTTAGTTGGTGCTAATGGTTCTGGTAAATCAACATTGTTACGAGGCTTGGCTAGATTGCTCAAACCCAGTAGTGGTAAGGTATATCTTGATGGAACGTCCATTTTTAATCTTTCCACCAAAGAAGTAGCGCAGCAGTTAGGTATTTTACCCCAAGGGCCAGTAGCACCAGAAGGTTTAACAGTGCGAGATTTAGTAGCACAAGGACGTTATCCTTATCAAAATTGGTTGCAGCAGTGGTCGGCAAAAGATGAAAAAATCGTACAGCAGGCACTAGAAATTACAGATTTGTTGAAATTGGCAGATAGAGCATTAGATACTTTATCTGGTGGACAACGACAAAGAGCTTGGATTGCAATGGCGCTGGCGCAAGATACAGATATTTTACTTTTAGATGAACCGACTACTTTTTTAGATTTAGCGCACCAAATAGAAATTTTGGATTTGTTGTATGAGTTGAACCAAACTCAAGGACGAACAATTGTAATGGTGCTACATGATTTAAACCAAGCGTGTCGTTATGCTGATTACTTAATAGCAGTCAAAGATGGTCGAATTTTTGCTGCTGGGGAACCAAAGTTAGTGATGACTCAAGAAATGGTTCAAGAAGTTTTTAGATTGGAGTGTCAGATTATTCTCGATCCTGTTGTGGGGACACCAATGTGTTTACCTATAGGACGCAAGGGAAAGGAAAATAATAAACAAATTTACTTAAATTCCTGATGTAATTTCTGCTAAAACAAAACGGTGTAAATCCAGCTTCGCTCATATTGTACTAAAGATATAGGAATTCGGTTTGATTTCTGAAAATATCCGTAGGATGTGTTAACGACAGCGTAACGCATCGAACCCTTGATAATAGTGCGTTACGAACTCCGTTCTAACACAACGCCAGTTGCTACAACGGAGGGAACCTCCCTTCGGGTTCACCAGTCGCCTACGGCGGGAAACCCGCCTACAGCGCTGGATTCACCGCAACGCACTGGCTCCTCTACAATACCTAATTTCGTTCAAAAATCAAATAGTAATCCTATATCGCTCTCATCAATAATCTAACTAACTACAAACAATAAACAGTCGTGACAATCACATCAAAATCTTCCATAGCGCCTAATAAACCTAGCAATTCAGCCCATCCTTTACAACGCGTGCTTAACTATGGAAGACGCTATCGCCAACAAATTTGGCAAGCAACATCATTTTCAATCATTAATACGATATTAGATTTAGCACCACCGTGGTTGATTGGTGCTGCGGTAGATATTCTCGTCAAGAAGGAAGATTCTCTAATTGGAAAATGGGGAATTAAAGATACATTTTCGCAATTTTTGTTGCTTTCATCGATCGCTGTCATTATTTGGATATTTGAATCGCTTTCTCAGTATGCTTACGATCGGCTGTGGCGTAATTTAGCCCAAGATATTCAGAATGATTTACGCTTGGATACTTACAATCACGTACAAGAATTAGATTCAGCTTACTTTGAAGAAAGTAGTACTGGGGGCTTGATGTCAATACTGAATGACGACATCAACCAGTTAGAAGATTTTTTAAATTTCGGAGCCAATGACATTATCCAGATTAGTACCTCGATCCTCATTTTAACTGTTGGTGCTTTCTGGGTTTTACCTCCCTCCATTACTTTAGTAGTAATGCTACCAATGCCATTTATTGTTTGGGGTTCTTTCACTTATCAAAAACGTCTAGAAGCTCGTTATGCTGATGTGCGGGATAAAGTAGGTTTTCTAAACTCCCGACTAGCAAATAATCTCAGTGGAATTAACACAATTAAGAGTTTCACTGCTGAAGCTTATGAAAGTGCTAGATTGGCAAGCGACAGCGAAGCATATAGAAAAAGTAATACCAAAGCAATTAAACTTTCGGCTGCATTTATTCCCATAATTAGAATGCTAGTTTTAATTGGGTTCACAGGCTTACTATTTTGGGGAGGTATGGCAACATCTGCTGGCACAATATCTATTGGTAATTACAGTGTCTTACTCGTTTTAGTGCAGAGGCTATTGTGGCCATTAGTCTCATTAGGAGAAATCTTTGACAAATATCAAAGGTCAATGGCTTCTGTCAATCGGGTTATGAATTTGTTGAATGCTCCCATCAATATTATTAGAGGGGATATATCTTTACATACTTCTCAGGTACGTGGTGAAATTGACTTCAAGCAAGTTACTTTTGCTTATCAAGATAGAGAACCAGTAATTAAGAAACTATCTTTACATATTCCCCAAAGCCAAACTATTGCTATTGTTGGTTCTACAGGTTCTGGTAAAAGCACTTTAGTTAAATTACTATTGCGATTTTATGACATTTCTTCTGGAAAGATTACCATTGATGGCATTGATATCCAAAATTTAAATTTACATGATTTGCGTAGTAGTATTGGCTTGGTAAGTCAGGATGTATTCTTATTTCATGGTACTATTGCTGAGAATATTGCCTACGGTACTTTTGATGCTAAAGATGAACAAATAATTAATGCTGCCAAAATTGCTGAAGCCCATGATTTTATTATGCGACTCCCTCAAAAATATGAGACGATAGTTGGAGAACGGGGTCAAAAATTATCTGGTGGACAAAGGCAAAGAATTGCGATCGCTAGGGCTGTGGTAAAAAATCCACCTATATTAGTTTTAGATGAAGCTACATCAGCAGTGGATAATGAAACCGAAGCGGCAATTCAGCGTTCTTTAGAAAGGATTATTGTTAATCGAACAACCATAGCTATCGCTCATCGCCTTTCTACTATTCGTAATGCTAATTGCATTTATGTAATGGAATATGGCGAGTTAGTTGAGTCGGGAACCCATGAAGAATTGTTAGAGAAGAACGGAATTTATGCTAATTTGTGGCGCGTGCAATCGGGGGTAAAATAAAAGCGACAGGGTTAAATTTGAGGTGACAAAATCTTGAAACCCATTTGAACTTTGATAACTGGCGTTTAAGCGATAGAGCAGGGTTTTATCGTCATTCAATGGGCCTGAAAAATCAAAACTGGGCTGATGATAAAATCCCCGGTTTCCTGCCTCAAATGCCAATTTGTAATAAGGTTCACTAAGGGGTTGTTTGGTGATAACGTTGATGATTCCACCAGGTTCTACTGCTCCAAACAGAACTGAGGCAGGCCCTTTCAAAACTTCCACTCGCTCGATTGTTTCAATTCCTGTTATGGCATAGCTATTAACATCATTGCGCTAAATAAGACGAAATAAATAATTGATGGAGTCCTAAGTAGAGCTTATATATATCTTTATTACAGATAAGATTTTAGATATATCTTTATTTGTCATCTATCTAAAGAAGTATATAAACCGATATACTAAAGTTTATATATCAAGAGTGTTTGATACTCAATGTCTATATTTACTCTATTGCTAAAGCTACTTATTCTTGATAGTGTAATTAATGCTAAATAGAAGTTAATCTCAACAAGGCAGAGATTTATCCAACTAAATCACTATTTTCCTCCGATCGCAATGAGAAAGTTGCATCTGAGCTATTATGAATAATTTGTCTCTCTTCCAAAGCAATTGTTCATTTGAGCAAGAGTTTGCAACCAAGGAGAATCCACTTAAATAAAACACTGTTAATTAAATAACCCAAGTTGCTAATTACTCTTTTGGGCAATGTTTTGGGTCACGTAGGTAATAAAATTGCCTCCAGAAAAAAATTAGGAGGGATTATACTAAACAAAATAATTACCATTTATACTATGACTGATAAGCTGTTGTTCGCGTAGCGTCTCGTTGGCGCAGCCTCTTGTAGAGAAGAGAAGGCGATGCCTACGGGTATAAAGACGATATTCGTGTTGTTGGCGATCGCCATTAGACCAATGCCAGAATTTCCGCTTGCTTATCTTTGAACAGAGCCTATAGGGTAAATGGTAAGATATTTCAGACATTTATATACCTTCATTTATGACAAGTGATTGCTAAAAATATGTTCGCCAAGGGAAAAATTCTGTGGTTGAGGCTTTCTCGTCAGATGCTTCGACCTAGGCGTTTGGCTTTCGTTGAAGCTTGTCTGATTGGTTTAGTTTCTGGGCTAGCAGCAGTTCTATTAGGACAGGCTGTAGACTGGGCGGGAGCATGGCGAGTCCATCTTTCTTATCTGTGGCCTGCTTATTTGGTGCTACCAGGCATTGGACTGGTAGGAGGAATTTTAGCTGGTTGGCTCGTAGAGCGCTTTGCACCGGAAGCATCGGGTAGTGGGATGTCGGAAGTGAAAGCAGTATTGGCTCGCGTGCCGATGCCGTTAAATCTACGGATTGCTTTGGTGAAGTTGGTTAGCGCTACACTAGTGCTGGGTTCTGGAATGCCTTTAGGACGAGAAGGGCCGACTGTCCAAATTGGGGCAGCTTTGGCAAATCAACTTAGTAACTGGGTGCCGACTTCACCAGAGCATCGTCGCCAACTGATCGCCGCCGGAGCAGGCGCTGGATTAGCTGCGGCTTTTAATGCACCTATTGCCGGTGTCCTTTTTGTAGTGGAAGAATTACTCCAAGATGTGTCAGGTATCACTCTTGGCACTGCGATTTTGGCTTCTTTCATCGCTTCAGTCATTTCCCGACTCTATGGTAGTCACAGCCTCGATCTGAATCATCTGAATTTAGGATTTTCATCACATACAACTTTCTTCGCTCAGGAAATCCCTTTCTACTTGATTTTGGGAGTGCTGGCTGGGCTACTAGGTATTCTGTTTAATAAAAGTATTCTTGCAAGTCTGGCAATTAATCGGCGTTTACTAAACCTGAGTTTACCCTGGCGAATTGGAATTGTGGGGCTAGTGACTGGTGTTGTAATAGCTCTGTTACCTATAACTTTTCGCAATAATGCTGGGCTGAGAGAAATTTTGCTTGTAGGTAGTGGTGATTGGCTATTTGCAGCGATCGCTTTTTTAGTCCAGTTTATCCTAATTATTTTAACCTACGGCTCAGGTGCGCCAGGGGGTTTGCTGGTTCCTACCTTGGCATTAGGATCTGCCCTTGGTTACTTGGTGGGTGCTACCGAACAGAGTTTGCTGGGAATGAGTGCTGCAACAACCTACGCTCATGTGGGAATGGCTGCGTTTTTTAGCGCTGTCTCTAAGGTACCAATCACAGCAGTTGTCATTGTGTTCGAGATGACGACAGATTTCAATCTGGTGCTACCGTTAATGATTGTATCTGTGATTGCCTATTTAGTAGCGGAAAAAATTGACTCGCGATCGCTCTATGACCTTCTACTAGAGTGGAAAGGGATTCATATTACAAAAGAGCCAAGTACAGAAGGGCTTCTAGCACAAATAAGTGCCGCAGATGTGATGCAGCGACGTGTCGAAACCTTATCTAGCCAGATGAGTACTGATGAAGCAATGCAGGCATTTTCTGATTCTCACCATCGCAACTTCCCAATTTTAGAAAATGGTAAAGTTGTTGGTATTATCACTCAGAAAGATTTAGTTAGTCTTGCCTCGCAACATTTAGGTGGAGATACACCTATTAGTGAGATTATGACACCAGAGCCAGTAACAATAAGTCCCACAGCTACACTGGCCCATGTACTGCATATACTCAATCGTTATCACCTAAGCTGCTTACCTGTTACAGAAGGTCGGAAGCTAATCGGAATTATTACTCGTAGTGATATTATTCGTGTAGAAGCAGAGAAGTTGAGTGGTAATACCCAACAGATAGAATCGAAATCAGTACCTTCTTATGTGATTTACCAAACTCGCGCTCCAGCTACAGGCAAAGGAAGGTTACTATTACCACTTTCACATCCTCAAACAGCCGAGACTTTACTACAAATGGCAGTTGCGATCGCCAAAGAGCGCAATTACGAAATAGAATGTCTCCAAGTGATTATTGTTCCATCTAACCGTATTCCATCTGAAACACCAGTACAAATTACCAAAAGCCTTGAGCTTTTACAAAGGGCAATACTGTTAGGAGAGAAGTGGCGGATTCCCGTTCACACCCAGATCCGAGTTACCCATAATGTCGCTGGGGCAATTTTGGAGAGTGTGAAAGAGCGGCATATTGATTTGGTGCTAATGGGATGGAAAGGCAGTACATCAACTCCTGGTAGAGTTTTCAGCCGAGTGGTAGATACCATAATTCGACAGGCAAGTTGTGATGTTGTCTTGGCTAAATTGCATGATAAAAGAGCTTTTGATCGTTGGTTGCTGCCAATGGCAGGTGGCCCTAACTCCAGCCAAGCAATTAAGCTATTACCTGCTCTTACTTCTTTAAGTACCTCGCCCCAAATCAAGCTCTGTCAGGTTTTCCACCCTACTGGCTCCATTCCTGACACAACATTATTGGAAAAATCTGTCCACTTTCTCCAACGCCGAGTTAAAGGTAAGGTGGTGGCTACTCCAGTCCAGGCAAATTCTGTTTCTGAGGCTGTACTTGAGTGCGCCAAACAAGACAATAGTGATGTGATTGTTCTAGGGGCTAGCCGTGAAAGTCTCTTGCAACAAGCGATTCAAGGAAACATTGCTGAGAATATTTCTCGCAAGAGTAGTTGCACAGTGATTATGGTCAAAACTTAATTACGTAGACGCAGGCCATCCTTATAGGTAGAATCATTGTACAAATGAGCTAGTCTGGAATTATTGATTTTGATTGTTTGAGATTGTAGTACTAGTTTTGTCGTTTTCTAGTTCTCTTATTAAAGAATCAAAACCGCTAGTGTTGTTTCCACCTTTGGCTAATAAAGACTGAATTTTATTTATTATCGCACTCATATTATCCGAGAAAAATCTCCCAAGATTATTAACAAAGTTTTTCAGCTTCTCAAATATACTAATTTCTACAGTTGAGTACTTATTGACAATTGGATATACAACTTTCCCTTTTTCTGTTTCATAGTACTCTTGCTCAGGCATCAACATAGATGTAAGTGGTTGCACCTGTTTTGCAATATCTGCTTCAGTTCGTTTATGGCTGAGGAATAAAACATCGTAAACTTTGCCATTCCAGGTAGCCCAATAATGATTTTGGAAAAACCACCGCTTGCCATCATCACAGTTAGGTTTTTTACCTTGGTATGGTGTAACTCCAGTTTCACTCAGAAAAGGTTTGGCAATGCTTTCAACTGTTATTTTTTCGATGCCAAAATACTCTTCTGCAACCTTTTTAAAAGTCCGAGCTAATGTCTGACAATCTCCTTCTGGAGAGCCTTTCAAGAGAGTTTCTGGACTCTTGCTCACCATTGTGTATTGAAATTGGATATTTCCAAAATTTTTGAATAGTTGTTCCAGAATTTTATCTTCTGGTAATGTGTCATCTATGCCATTTACTAGTGTTTTGGCTAGTGAGTAATCTTGTAAAAATTTTTGTTTTTTATCTGCTGAATTATTTGCTGCTAATATTTCTTCAGAGTTTGCTTGTTCGTTTCTGCTACCTGGTAAGTTCGTTTGCTCTTCTTCCTGGGTTTGCAGAGTAGGTAGATTAATTTGGCTAACTACAGAAGTAGCGACTCTATCCGCTTCTTGCTCATACCGATCTCCTTGTTGACCAATAGTGAGTTTTGGCTGTATTACTGATTCCAAGAGGGGTTGCATTTCTGCTAGTGAGACAGTATCTGCACGTTTCATCGCCATTTTGTCAATGTTATGACCAAATTGGGCAGAGTGTTTCTTTCCTTGCTGCAACGACTCATTCATCTTTGCTTGTAATACAGTGAGTCGTTCCTGTCCCTCTGGCGTAATAGTGCCTTGCTTGGCTTGGATTTGGAGTTTTGTTGCCTCAAACTGATGCTGTTGAAATTTCTGATTCTCTAATTTTGCCTGTACTATAGGCTTGTGGGAGCCAAGTTGAGAGTGATTAGTTAACAGTTGCGTAGGCGTAGCCAGTCTTAGACATCGCAACTGATTTTGTTCTGACTTAGAAGCGGATGAGTCAGCTTTTTTGTGGATTTGTAGCCGTTCTTTCATCGCTGGTTTCAAAAGTCAATAGTGGGTAATCTATATATTATGTCACTTCAAATTGCTTGATTACTTATACTTAAGTCGAATAGCTGAAACTTTCAGGTAGGGGCAATGCATGTATTGCCCCTCCAGTGTGTAGTTTTGCGTAGGTTAAGAACGCCGTACATTCAAGCAACACCATTCTTTTCGTTTCCACAGGGTAGCTACGACCCAACCATGTTTTTCTAAAGCGTCTGCAACAGCTTTAGATTGTTCTAGTAAAATACCACTGAAGATCGCCCAAGTTTCAGGTTTAGCGATCGCACTCATTTCTGGAATCAACTCAATAATCACATTAGCCAAAATATTGCATACAATACCGTCCACTGGTTTTTCAAGCAGTTTTGTCAAAACGTCTACACTCCCCAGTGCTGGTAGTAAACGTTCTGAGCCAATATCATTTAGGGCACCATTGCTGATAGTTGATTGCACTGCTAAAGGATCGTTATCTACTGCATAGACTTTTTCGGCTCCCAGTAGCAACGCCCCAATAGAAAGGATACCAGAACCACAGCCAATGTCTGCAATTACCAAATGTTCATGTTTCCCACTATTACCCACAAATGACTGAGGAACTCCACTCAGTCGCATTTCCAGGGATTCCAAACATAACTGAGTGGTGGCATGGTTGCCCGTACCAAATGCTACACCTGGATCGAGACGAATCACTAACCGTTCGGTTGTTTCTGGCAATGGTAGCCACGCGGGGTTGATTAAGAAGCGATCGCCGATTTCTTGCGGATGCCAATATTGTTTCCAGCTAGTTGCCCAATCTTCCTCATCAATTAACTGCCATTGCAGAGAGGGAGATGAAACTCCTATACAAAGGGCATCTTGACGCAGCCACAGTGACAGCGCTGCCAAATCTAAAAGCTGTGTTTGAATTGTCGATAAATAAGCCCTGACTAAAGATGAATTTCCTTTGTTTTCACTAGCTGTCCCACGACAGCCAAAATCTTCCAGTCGCCAAAAGATCGAATCTTCTAGGTCTGGTTCGCATAAAATCTGTAGTTCCCACCAGGTGTTTGCCATAAAAAAGTAAAAAGTAAAAAGGTAAAAGGCAAAAGAAAAAGTATTTCTTTTTACTTTTGCCTTTTTACTTTTGCCTTTATAGAGTTACTGTATACGCATCCCGAATACCAGGGACTTTTATAATCTCATCCAAAATGCCTTCAGGTAAAGGGTCATCTATACTTAGAGCCATTACCGCATCACCACGGACGATTTTACGACCTACTTGCATACTGGCAATATTCACATTAAAACTGCCGAGTAGGGAACCAAGTTTGCCAATAATCCCCGGCATATCGCGGTGCAAGGTAAACAGCATATATTTGCTAGGTGGGACGTTAATGGGGAAACCATCAACATCAGTTAGGTGGATTTCCCGCTCACCTAGCAAAGCACCTGTGACAGAGTGAGTCCCTAAAGTACCCGTGGCTTCTAGATGAAGCGTTCCAGCATAGTCTCTGATGGAAGCATCGCGGGTTTCGATTACCCGAATTCCGCGTTCTTTGGCTTCTATGCTGGCATTGACGTAATTTACCCGTTCCCGCAAAGCTTGGTAAAGTAGTCCTTTCAGGGCAGCTACTATCAAAGGCTGACTTTTGTTGGTAGCGAGTTCCCCTTGCAGACGAATATTGAGTACTTCCACCCGTCCGCCAGCTAGCTGTCCTACCAGATTACCCAGAGTTTCTGCTAGTTGCATGTAGGGTTTGAGTTCTTCCAACACATCGGGGCCGAGTCCGGGAATGTTGACGGCTGAACGGGCTGGTAATCCTAAAAGGACATCCCGAATTTGTTCGGCAACATCAATAGCCACATTCACTTGAGCTTCTGCGGTAGAGGCTCCCAAGTGGGGGGTGAGGATAACTTCTTTGCCTAGCGATCGCAATTCCGATTCACCCAGTGGTTCAGACTCGAATACATCCAAGGCTGCACCGCCGATTTTACCCGCTTTCAGAGCTGCGGCTAAAGCTACTTCATCAATGATCCCACCACGAGCGCAGTTGATAATCCGGGCTGTGGGTTTCATTTTTGCCAGAGTTGTGGCATTGATTAAGTGGGTGGTTTCTGGGGTTTTGGGGATGTGCAGGGTGATATAGTCTGCTTGCTGGAAAAGTAAATCTAGCTCCACCAACTGACAGCCAAGTTGTTCGGCTCGGTCTGTAGAAATAAAAGGGTCGTAAGCTAGGAGTTTCATCCCCATTGTCTTAGCGACAGCCGCAACATGGGAGCCAATCTTACCCAAACCGACAACGCCGAGAGTTTTTTTGTAGACTTCCGCGCCAACAAAGCTATTGCGATCCCACGCACCGCGTTTCACCGAGGCGTTAGCATCGGGGATGTGGCGAGATAAGGCCAAAATCATTGCTAGTGCATGTTCGGCAGCGGCAATTGTATTTCCCTCTGGAGAATTGACTACCACAATTCCCCGACGTGTGGCTGCGGGAACATCCACATTATCCACACCCACACCAGCACGACCGATGATTTTTAGCTGAGTGCCGGCTTCAATGATTTCTTGAGTTACCCGCGTACTAGAGCGAATCATCAGTGCGTCATACTCACCAATAATTTCGAGCAGTTGGGCTGGTTTTAGACCTAGTTTGACATCAACAGTAGCAACTTGCGAAAGAATGTCAATTCCAGCTTGGTCAATAGAATCTGAGACAAGAACCTTAGACATGATTACTACATTTAAAGCTACAGGTTTTGCTGCACAAGACTTTTTAGTTTAGTCTTTATCCGTCGCAATTCAGCAAAATTATTTGTTTGAATATCAACTTAACCTTTACTTACGCTACGTGCTGATGGTATCGAAGCGTGAGTTCCTTCCGATAGGTACTCCCTCCTAAGTATTTAAAAATGAGTGGCTGTTTGCACCACCCTGTAGCTAAATATAAAGCATTAATAGCACTAAGCACCTATATATTTATTAATAGTTAAGAGTTACCAAAATTTTATCGGCTTAAGCAATTTCCTTGGTGGGGTAGAAATGCCTATATTCTATACTGGGCTGCAACTTTCGCTGAAGCAATGCTCTGCATAAGCAGCAAATGAGCTAGTAACTATTATATCTGTCGAATCTTGTCTGTTTCTCATTACCACAAGTGGTATCTCTTAGTCAAAGCAAAACATTGCATAATCTAAGATAATCGGATTGTGATAGCTAGAATTTAGGCATCAAATAAATTTTATTGTTCATGATTCCGGCAGATTTAAAATTGTTTAGTAATTAAAAGCTAGCAACTATATTCAGTAGAGTATTTAATGTACATTAGTACTCTACTGAATATAGTTGCGGAGAAATCGCTATAATTCTGGTGAGCCAAATATCCTTTGAGTTTTGGGGAAACCAGCCATGTTAGAGTACAACTTGCCAAGGTACTTGCCCTCAGCCGAGGAGCTACCAGACTCTGACGAAACACCTGTGGATAATGAACTACAAGAATTGATACCAGGGTTGCTGAAGGCGATCCTGCTGATACTTTGGTCAGAACGCATGGACTGGCTATTTGCCATAGATATGGGTATTTATTATCACCCTGATAAACCGCCCATTGTGCCAGATGGGTTTTTGAGCTTAGGGGTAGAGCGGTTTTATGATGAAGAGTTGCGTCCTAGTTATGTGCTGTGGGATGAAAATGTTGTACCGATTTTCGTGCTAGAAGTAGTTTCCCAAAATTATCGCAAAGAATACACTACTAAATTGGATGAATATGCAGCGTTGGGCGTACTTTACTACGTGATTTATTCCTCTCGTCGCCGCCGCAAACCCCATCTGGAAGTACATAAGTTAGTTAATGGTAAGTATGAATTGCAAGAAAGAAACCCTGTTTGGCTACCAGAAATTGGCTTAGGAATTGGTTGCGAAAGGGGAAATTATTGCGGTGTAACGCGGGAATGGATGTATTGGTATGATGAGCAAGGACAACGGTATCTCACGCCCGCAGAACAGGTAAAACAAGAAGTACAACGCGCCCAACAAGAAGCACAACGCGCTCAACAAGAAGCACAACGCGCTCAACAAGAAGCACAACGCGCTCAACAAGCAGAAGAACGGGTGCAACAATTGACAGAACAATTAAGAGCGCTAGGAATAGATCCAGATAATCTGGGTTAAGTAGGTAAGCATAATTAAATAGTAAGATGTCATTGCGAAGCAATCGCAAAGTCTCTGGGATTGCTTCGCAATGACGGAACATATTATATTTATTCACGCCCATCTACTAGTTGAAAATATTTTGCAATATTTTCAACTAGTAGTCTGTCAATAAATAATTGATGGATAAATTCCTGTAGAGACGGCGATTTATCGCGTCTCTCTAACCGTCAAAATGAATTTGACAGACTACTAGACTGAAAAATCGGATTTTTCAGATTTATGTATTTTTCATACAGCAGAATTCAACAGTGGAGCAAGGAAAGCTCTGCTAAGTTGTCCGAATTGGTGAAGTCAGAAGTAAAACAGGCTTTATACCTACCTTTGAGACTTAAATTTTGTACTTAACCTTCCTTAAAATTTGCTGTAAATCATTGTTGAAATTTCTGCATTTTATCAATTAGATTACACACACTTGATGCAATTACGCCCATCTAACTTAGCGGCATATAGCGCTTGATCGACTACTTGCAATAATTCATCAGTGGTTTTTCCATGATCCGGAAACACGGCTACTCCACCTGAAACCGTTGTATATATTTCTTTACCTCTAGATTCCAACCGCGCAGCTTGAAACGATAACCGAATATGTTCGGCGTGTTCAAAGGCTTTCTCCTGTGTCAGCCCAGGTAAAGCTAATACAAACTCTTCACCACCATATCGGCACGCAATGTTTTGAGAATTACTATCACTATAGTAGCGAAGAAGGTCTGCAAATATCTGAATTACGCGATCGCCAGCCTGATGACCGAATGTATCATTAACATTTTTAAAATAATCGATATCCATAATTATCAAAGCAACTCGCTCAGAATCTCGCGTTGCTCGTATTAGTTCTTTTGGGAATATCTCGTCAAAATAACGCCGATTAAACAAGCCTGTCAGTCCATCCCGCATAGCCTGTTCTCTTAACTGAACTTGTAATGTTTGAATTTCAAGTACCTGTTTTTGCAAATATTCATTCGCCTGTCGCAGTTCAGATTCAGCCTGATAACGTTGGGTAATGTCACGCAAAACAAGTAAACGACCTGTTAACTGCTTGCGCTTATTGTGTAATGAAGTAATTAGTAGCTCTACATAACAAGGAGTTACCGAATCGATGAATATCTCAGTTTTGACGCTTTCATGAGTATGGTACAGCCTGATGATTTCTGGCCATTTTGCTATAACTTGAGCAGCTGGTTGTCCAATATGCTGCTTTTTTACCCCAATCAGATGTTTTAGCGCCGGATTAAAGTCAATAATCCGGTTTTGGGCATCCAGCACCAGCACACCGTCACTCATATTCTCAATTAACGTGTCTCTAGCTACAGGAACGAGATCAAACATCCGAAAGCGAAAAAGGCTAACAAAATAGAACAGTCCAGCCAGCATAAAGCTCATGGGAGTGATATTTAGACCAGGAGGAGTGAGGCGGAGCATATACAAGCTAGCGCCTAATATTGGTAATACTGCACCAGCTAATGCCATGCTTGACTGCCGACGAGACAGAACTGATGGCACTAAGGCTTTCTGAATAAGCATTACTACCCCTGTAAGTGTGTAGAGGTAAACGCAGGCCATAATCCAAAAAAAACCAAGATTATGTTGATAAATTACAAAATTAGTTCCTTTGGGATCTGGCAAAAAGCCAGACCAGACTAAACCATGCCATTCGTTTGTTGCTACCAAAATCACATTGAAGGTAGGGATAGCCCATAGCAACGCAGTATTTCGAGGCGTTAGCCAACGATTTTTATTCGTGAACTGCATTGCAAATATCAGGAAGAGTGTAATTACACTGCCTGAGCCGACATACTCCAGCTTTGACCAAAATATTTTTTCTCGGAGCAAAATTGCTCCTGCTTCCATTGCTGCAACTGTAGCGTATCCTGCGATCGCTAGCATCATCGAAATGAAAGGCTTGCTAGCCAAACAAATTGAGCGACGCTGCCAAGCTGCAAACGCAACAGTAGTTGAGATGATTACAGTAACGCTCAGAATAACAAAATAGAGATTGTACTGAAAAATCATGGTGACGAAGCATTTAATATTTGATCTCAACCTTATGAGATAAGTTTGAACAAGTCATGATATTCCTATGATTTTCATAATCATGTCAAAAAAGCCAAGTTATAGCAGAATTGTGCCCAATACTTCTCGGTTAAGTCAACTTAACGCGAAATGGGCGGTTATAAACCGGATTTACACAAACAAAACCCACCTCTGTGGGTTAAAAAGCCTTTTTCGCCTTAACCGAGAAGTATTGGAATTCTGGCTCATGAATTATTAGAGAAAAACTATTATTTTTTAGGAATAACGTTCCTGATTCCACTTTTATTAGAGACAGTATCACCTTTGTAGCGAGGGATAATATGAATACTGGCGTGCATAATATTTTGACCGGCGGCTCGATTGATATTCATTCCTATATTAAAGCCATCAGGTTCAAATTCTGCTTTCAGAATTTCTTGTACTTTATTCACCATAAACCAGCAAGCAGATTGCTCTTTCATCGGTAGTTCAAAATAACTGCTAACATGACGTTTAGGGATAACTAAAACGTGTCCTTTACTTATAGGATAGCCATCAAAAATAGCATAAGCAGTTGCTGATTCAGTTACTAGTTTGAGATTTTTATGAGGATTACAGAATATACAATAATTAGATGAATTTCGCTGATGATTATAGTGAATATATTCATATAATTCTCGATACTCATCTAAGCAGACTGAAGTAAAGGGAAGTTTTACAATACACTGATAGGTAGGTTTTTTATGGACATAATGTTCTCGAAACCCTTCTTTTTTGAGATCCCTTCTTACAGCATAATAAGCTTTGCCCCCTGGTTTTAATAAGTGTGATACTTCCATAAGAACATTAGTTTGTTCTTCGGTAAACAAAACATTTAAAACATAAAAGCAAATTATTGTATCGAATTTATTATCAGGATATTCTGGAAAATAATAAGGGTCATAGCCTGTAATATCACAACCTTTTTGGTGTAAGATTTTAACATCATTACCAAAGCCACAACCAAAGTCTAGTATCTTACCTTGGAGAAGATTTTGATTCAATAAAAACTGTGCAGGAAATGATAGATAACTTCTTTCGATCGCAGTAAGATGGCTGAACTGATTTTTTTGCTGTTTCATGGAATTTTGGTGCTGATGTCCCAAAATTATTATTCCCAGCATCTCTTGAGGTTATGCGATTTCTATGATGGGCTATGACGCTCGTTCGCGCCAGGGTGCTTTACCGTAGACTCGCTATCGGTGTCGCATCAGGATCAATACCTAAGCTCGCGTAACTATTCATCTTAGTTTTTCCCTACGATCTCTTAGGTTCCCAACATCTGTAAGTTATGCAAAGTGGCATAAAGTCCTCCTTGTTGCAGCAGTTGATCGTGACTTCCCTGTTCGATTAATTCGCCACGCTTCAAAACAAAAATCCGGTCTACATTGCGAATTGTAGACAGGCGGTGAGCGATAATAATGGCAGTACGTCTGAGCAATAGCTCGTTTAATGCCTCTTGAACTAAAGCTTCTGTGCCAACATCTAAACTAGCGGTAGCTTCATCTAATACCAAAATTTGGGGATCGCGAATAGCAGCCCGCGCAAAGGCTAAAAGTTGCTTTTGACCGCTAGAAATATTTGTGCCCCGTTCTCGAAGTTGAGTATCATAACCTTGGGGTAGTTCTTCTATAAACTGGGCAATATTGGTTTGCTCTGCTGCTTGTTGAATCTGTTCAATGGTATAGCCATCTCCTAAAGAAATGTTGCTTTTAATATCGCCTGCAAACAAGAAGCCATCTTGTAAAATCACTGCCATATAGCGCCGCAGTTCTGCCTGTGGGACTTCTCGAATATCTACGCCATCGATAAGAATGCGTCCTTGGGTGGGTTCGTAGAGGCGGCACAAAAGCCGGATGATCGAAGTTTTACCCGCACCTGTGGGGCCGACTAAGGCCACTTTTTCACCAGGACGAATGGTGAAATCTAAGTCTTTAATTACATAATCATCATTTTTGTAAGCAAACCAGACACGATCGAAGCGAATCTCGCCAAGTTCAGGTGGGGAAGTGATATCTGGGGATTCTAGATTTGCAACGATCTCGTCTATGTAGCCGAATTTAGCATCAAATATTGAAAAGCGCACATTGGCGCGATCGCGGATTTCTATCGGTTCATCTAATATATCGCCTACGCGTTCAATGGCGGTAAAACCAGCTTGAATGACTGTAAATTTTTCGGCAAAATCTCTTAAAGGGTCAAATAATCGCTGGGCATACAAGATAAATGCAGATAAAGTCCCAAAAGCTAAAGTTTTTCCTGAGAGTAACGAACTACCCATGTACAAAACAGCTGCGATCGCAATCAGCCCAATCCATTCTAAGGTTGCTGAAATAAATGAATCATAAAAGATGGTTTGATCCATTTGCTGAGTGTAATGGCTGTTGGTGGCGCGAAACAGTTCGGCATTAAATTTTTCTCTGCGGAATAACTGCACAACATTAATGCCAAGGACATTTTCTTGTAGCTGTGAGTTCAATATAGAAAGTTCTTCCCGCCCTTTGTAGTTGGCTTTGCGGTATTGTTGCTGAATGTAAACAATTAACCAGGTAACTGGTAACAGCATTAATAGCAACAAGCAAGTGAGTTGCCATTGGATAGAAAACATTAAACCCAAAATCACCAACATGGAAAACAAATTAGACACGATGCCAATTGCCCCAGTGGAAAAGACATCGCCTAATACTTCCACATCGCTGGTAATTCTGGTGATTAATTTACCTACAGGTGTGCGGTCAAAAAAGCGTACTGCTAGGGATGTTACGTGTTGGAATAAGTCTTGGCGAATTGCTACAGTGATTTCTTGCCCTAGCTTCTGTACTAAATAACCCTGGTAGCCTGTCAACAACAATCGGATTGCGATCGCAACAAACAACAATCCCTCCAGAATATTCAGCCCTTGGGACAAGGGGCGATTCTTGAGAAATTCGTAAGTGCTTGGTTCATTGCGAATTAGGGAGATAACTTGGCCAATCAACAGAGGTTGTATGGCATTAGCTAGTGCAAGCGGTACAAGTAGGGACATCGACAGCGTTAACAGTCGTCCGCTACGACGGGCATAAGGCACTAAACGCAAAAACAACCGCCAGTCATTTTCACGCCGACGAGGTTGTGTATAAGATTTTTTGAGGAATTGGTAGATGCTCATAGTAAGAGCATTATAGTTAACTACCCCGCTATATTATCCGATGGCGCTTCCCAATTCATCGGGAATAACCTCCAGGACTCTTTAGTTCTATTGGTCTGACATTCCTTTCAAGGGCAGGAGTCCTGATTCTCAAGACCCAAATCTTTTACCCAGACACTTCAGGGTAACTACCCAAATAACTTTTTAAGATATACATTGTACCAACTTGGTTAAGATATAGCAACGTTTTTGAGAATGGTCATCGGCCCTTGGGCTTTGAGAATCTCCATTTCTGCTGCGTTTCGCACTAGCAAAGCACCAGCGAATCCTAATGAATTCACAGAGATAGATTGGAAATGCTCCTGCCTTCGCGGTACGATCAACATCCATTCTCGTGTAGCTAGCAGATTGTAAGCACCCAATTGCCTTGCATCTAAACCTACAGCCCCTAGCAAAGTGCGATAAACTTCTAGTGTTGCTTGGGCTGCTGTAAATGGTGACTCCATCCAATCAGGGTTTAGTGGTGCAAAAGCGTGTATAAAAGGAAGCTTTGTTAAAGTTGCGTTCGAGTCTTGAAATTGTGTTGCTGTCAGTAAAGGTTCAATCGGTATTTGTGGCCCTGAAGATGCAAGCGGTAGTGGTACTAATTGCAAGTGTTTGTGTCGCTGACTAGCACCTGCATTTTTGCCACTGTTGTAAAATGCTAAACCATCAAAATCAGCTAAACACGCCCACATAGCTGCAAAATCTTCCAAATTCAGCAAACTTTCCTGTTCCTGGAAGGTACGGGTAACGATCAGCAGGTGATAATCTACAACATTGTATTTATTAAAGATACATACATGAGTATCGGAAATATCCGCCACAAATAAATCTTCTTCATAAGGCAAAAAAGGGTTAAACTCTTCACCAGAAATAACAGATTGTTTTTCCTGTTTCTCCTTAGCTGCTTTTTTGCGATTCAGGTTAGACAAAATCCGCACCAAAAAGCGCACGCCATCCTGTTCGACAAATTCAAATTCTGTCAGGATCGACAGTAGCGCCCCACATTGTAAAGCATGATTAGTCCGTTCTTTAACACTTGTCCATAAAGTGCCAGGCTTCAGTAAGATTTTCCCCTGTGCCATTTTATTCCTTTAGGCATGGTATGGAACACGCAGTCAACTTAATATAAAATTGGCGGTTATAAACCTTACTGGTTCTAACTTTATACGCATTATATTTGTGTGCCCCTACGAATGAGTATATTCCAAAACGGTTTAATAAAATACCAAAGCTTTCACAACAACGCAATACCTCCGCAACAAAACTGTCACAAATCATATCTACATTAGTAATACATCTAAATATCCTTCCAGACAGCAATGCAAAACCAACCTCGTGATGGAGAACACCCATCAAATAGCATTTTATCCAACACTGCTGATGTCAAATACCATAATCGAGCACCCTGGAAAAAGGCTGCCGCCTCTCTATCGCTGGTGCTGCTGGGATCGGGTATGACATTTGCAGGCGGCTATATGGCTGGACACCCTCAGCAGGTGTCTGAAAGTGCATCTAATTTGGCGGTGAGTCGAGTAAATGCGGCTCCTCCATTACCATCTGCCACAGATCCTAACTTTGTTACCCAGGTGGTACAAAGGGTTGGGCCGGCTGTAGTGCGAATTGATTCTTCCCGAACCGTAAAAACTCAGATACCAGATGAATTTAACGATCCATTTTTTCAACGCTTCTTTGGCTCTCAAATGCCAGAACAACAACAGAATCGCGTAGAACGGGGTACTGGTTCAGGTTTTATTATTAGTGCTGATGGTCGTATTCTCACCAATGCTCACGTAGTCGATGGTGCTGATACAGTAACAGTAACACTTAAGGATGGACGTAGCTTTAAAGGAAAGGTTTTAGGAAAAGATGAATTGACTGATGTTGCTGTTGTCAAAATTCAGGCGGACAATCTGCCTTTAGTTGCATTGGGTAACTCAGATAAACTGCAACCTGGAGAATGGGCGATCGCGATCGGCAACCCCCTTGGACTAGATAATACAGTAACTACCGGAATTATCAGTGCTACTGGACGCAGTAGCAATCTAATCGGCGCTCCCGATAAGCGAGTAGAGTATATTCAAACTGATGCAGCCATTAATCCCGGTAACTCCGGTGGACCCTTGCTAAATTATCGTGGTGAGGTAATTGCCATGAATACAGCCATTATCCAAGGGGCACAAGGATTAGGTTTTGCTATTCCCATCAACACAGCACAACGCATTTCCAGTCAACTAATAGCTACAGGCAAAGTAGAACATCCTTATTTGGGAATTCAGATGGTAGGGTTAACGCCTCAGCTAAAACAAAACATCAACTCAGATCCTAATAGCGGTTTGAGTGTAAATGAAGATAAAGGTGTATTAGTTGTGAAAGTTGTGCCAAATTCACCAGCCGCTAAAGCAGGCATCCGTGCTGGTGATGTTATCCAAAAGCTCGGTGGGCAAACAGTCACAGATGCCAGCAGTGTCCAAAAAGTAGTAGAAAATAGCCAAGTCGGGGGTGATTTGCGCTTGGAATTACGTCGCAATGGACAGAATCTTAACGTAGCCGTACAACCAGGTGCTTTCCCCACCCAACCAGTACAATAAAAGTTTTTCTATTGAGTAAAAGTGAATTTATTGGGATGGGTATTTTGCCCGTCCCTTTTTTTTAGGTGGCAAAGATAAGCTGGGCATTGCCACAAACATCAGAAGTTTTCTTCAAAAACAGAGTTATTTTTATATTTTTGATCCATGACATTAGTCACGGTACAGTTAATTACCTTTTTCACTAGTGTATAGCTCTTTTCAGCCATATCATTTATTTGTGAAACTGATTAATATTTTGCGAAATATTAATCAATTTGATGTCTATATCTACAGAAGGAAAGTTTGCGAATGAGTATTAAAAGAATGCTTGCTAGTGCAGCGCTGATTTTACCAATTGCTTTTACCTTTATTCCTTCCCAGGCCGATGCTCAGATTAGACGGTCTGTTAGGCGACCAGTTCCAGTTAGAATCATCAGAAAATCGTCGCCAGTTAGGGTTCGTACTCCTATTCAAGCGAGAAGAAGAATATTGGTTCCTGGACGTTGGGTGCAAACAAATCGTGGCCGTAGGTGGATACCTGCTCGCTATGTATATAGAAGATAAAAGACCTAAGCTGTCGTGCATTTAATTTGCATAGCTAGGGCGGGCAAGATGCCCACCCCAGAAGAGATTTATTTTTTGGAGGATGCAAATTAAAATATTTTCAGCTTACAAATGCAAAAAATATTGTCTATCAATATTGATTGCAGAGTTCTTTTTTCATAGATTTGGTTAGTGTTTAAAAATCCCCTTGGGAATATTTCTCAAGGGGATTTATTTCATATTTATTAATAAATAGGTAGCAATAAGTTACAACTGAATTTTAAGCTAGAGCTACTGCTGGTTGCGGCCAGCGTCCTACTGCCTTACCAATCACTGCTAATTCTTGCATCAATTTATCAAAACGGTCTGGTGTCACAGATTGAGGCCCGTCGGATAAAGCTTTGGCAGGGTTGGGGTGAACTTCTATCATCAGGGAATCTGTGCCAGCTGCGATCGCAGCCATTGCCATTGACGGCACAAACTCAGACCAGCCTACGCCGTGGCTGGGGTCAATCATAATTGGCAGGTGAGTCAGCTTTCGCAAGACTGGCACTACCGATAAATCCAGCGTATTTCGCGTATACTGGCGGTCAAAGGTGCGTATTCCCCTTTCACACAAAATCACATTGGGATTACCAGATGCCAAAATATACTCGGCTGCCATCAACCAATCTTCAATAGTAGCCGCCATTCCCCGCTTTAAGAGAACTGGTTTCGGCTGCGCTCCCACTTTTTTGAGCAAGGAGAAATTCTGCATATTCCTTGCTCCCACCTGAATCACGTCAGCAACTTCGACAATTTTATCCAGGTCGGCTGCATCCATCACTTCTGTAATAATACCTAGTCCACTAACTTCTCGCGCCTTCGCTAATAAATCCAAAGCACTCTCGCCGTGTCCTTGAAAGGCGTAAGGTGAAGTCCTTGGTTTGTATGCCCCGCCGCGCAAAAACTTAGCTCCAGCCGTCTTGACGCGCCGCGCTGTCTCCACAATCATTTCTTCATTTTCTACTGAGCAGGGGCCAGCAACTACTACCAAAGGCTGGTGTTCACCAAATATCACTTCTCCATTGGGAGTATTAACTACTACTTCCGACGCTTCACCGTGACGGTATTGGCGGCTGGCTCGTTTGTAAGGCTGCTCTACCCGCAATACCTGCTCAATCCAGGGACTAAGTTCCTGAATTTGTAGTGGATCTAAGCTAGCAGTTTCACCAACAAGACCAATAACTACTTTGTGTTGACCAACAATTTTTTCTGGAGTTAGCCCCCAGCTAGTTAGTTCCTCATCAATGCGGTTTATTTCCGCCTCTGGGGAGCCACTTTTCATTACTATAATCATGTGAAACTTCCTGATGAATGGAGTAAAATTTTTTGTAAATTGGCTAACTTTATTGTTGCCTATTGGCCTAATTATGAATAGTTAAAAACAAAATTTATTTACAAAATAAATAGACAAAATTATAGCGCTCAGTCAGTAGTTTTACTACTGGGTAGCTGGATGTAGGTATAAAAAGATTGTCTAATTTTAATTAGCAATGTTGAAGTTATAAAATTTCAACTTCAACATTCACTTCTTCATTTACCCAATACCACAGTTACCTAATATCTGAGCGCCATTAATTATGAGTTTTTTTGCCGAGTTTCGCGCCAAACTTCCACCATTCGTCCCCAATTGGTGTTGAACTCACCCAAACCTAGCAAACTTCCAACTCTTTCTTCATCCCAAGAGGCAGAAAGAACGCCATAAGTTATCCCTAAGACTCCCAAACCAAATAATCCCATGTTCACCAATAACACAGCGATGGGAGGTAGTTGGATGTCGGAGTAGATAGCAAGCAAATAGCTTACAACTAGGGCGCTAATGCCCAAAGCTGTTGGTACGCCACAGAACACAGCTACCCGTCGGATCATCCTCTGGCTGACTACTTGGGGAATAGCCATCTCTTGTTTAGTGTAAGTCTGTTTTTTATCAGCCTGTTTGCCTGATTCTTGTGGCTGTGCTGCTGGTTTACTTTGAGTTTTTGCGGGTTTTTGGCGCTTTTTGTTTGGTTCAAAGGGCAAGCGACTGCGTTCAGATTCTTCAGCAGACATAAGCGGTAGTTCCCTATCCACGAATACCGAGGCGAGCGATCAAAGCTTGATACTTTTCGCGGCTTTCCTGCGATATGTACGCTAGAAGGCGCTTGCGCTGACCAATTAGCTTCAACAGTCCCCGGCGAGAAGAATGGTCTTTTTTATTTGCCTGGAGATGTTCGCTGAGGCGGTTAATGCGCTCAGTTAGCATGGCAACTTGGACATCGGACGATCCCGTGTCGGTTTCGTGAACTTGGTAGGTGGAAATGATTTCTTGTTTCCGCAGTTGCGTCAGAGCCATGATTGATTCAATTTCTAGTTTTTCTAAATGTTATGTAGCAGTCTCCCATAATATCACAGCCCTTAAGCTGGATGTCGAATCATCTTTGCTGTTACACCTTGCAATTTAGAATACTAAGTAAAAAATAGCGATCGCATCTTAACCACCTTGCGAACTCCACCGCCCTAATTTTGCCAAACAATTATAGTTTCACAGAATTCTACAATTCAATTACTATTCGTTGTGTTAATCTCTTTGTTTGATAATCGTACTTCAATATGAGATACCAGGTAGGGGGTAGTCTTCGCAGTGACGATCCCACGTATGTTATTCGTCAGGCAGACGAAAAACTTTATACAAGCCTGAAGGCTGGCGATTTTTGTTATGTCTTCAATTCTCGACAGATGGGCAAGTCATCGCTATTACAGCGCACAAGTTATCGTCTCAGACAGGAAGGCTATAGCTGTGTTTACTTGGATATGACCACATTGGGTAGCGAAGATACTACACCAGAACAATGGTATAAGGGCGTTATTATCAGCTTGTTCTACGCCTTAAATCTGGTAGAAAAAGTCAAATTTAAGCAATGGTGGGAGATGCAAGCAGGTCTTTCCTCAGTACAAAAACTACACCAGTTCGTAGAAGAAGTGTTGCTGCCAAACACCAAAGCCGAACGTATTTTCATCTTCATTGATGAGATTGATAGTTTGTTAAGTTTAAATTTTCCTGCTAGTGACTTTTTTGCCTGGATTCGTCATTGTTATAACCAACAGGCACACGATCCGAATTTTCAACGCTTGGGATTTACGCTATTTGGGGTAGCCAGTCCATCTGACCTAATTTCTGACAAACGTCGCACACCTTTTAATATTGGTACAGCGATAGATTTACATGGCTTTCAACTCCATGAAGCCACGCCATTGCTAAAGGGATTAGAGGAAGTTATCACTCAGCCGGAAGCAGTACTTCAAGAGATTCTTTACTGGAGTGGCGGACAACCATTTCTGACCCAAAAACTCTGTCAGTTAATTGTCCACGCAGCTTTAGAAACATCCAATAGAAAAATTGATTTACCGCCAGGAACAGAAGCATCTTGGATAGAAGAATTTGTGCGATCGCAGATTATTCAACATTGGGAAGCCAAGGACGATCCTGAACACCTCCGCACAATTCGCGATCGCCTACTTTTTAATGAACACCGAGCCGGAAGATTACTAGGGCTTTACCAACGAGTATTGCAAGCAGAGAGTAGGGAACAGGGAACAGGGGATAGGGAACAGATAAAAGATACACTCGATCTTTTTGTCCGAACTGATGATAGTCAAGAACACACAGAACTGTTGTTATCTGGTGTAGTCGAGAAACACAAGGGCTATCTCAAAATTAAAAATCCCATCTATCGGAATGTTTTCAATACTGAATGGGTAATCAAGCATTTAGACAATCTCCGCCCTTACTCACAAACATTCAATTCTTGGGTAGCCTCTTCCTTTAAAGATGAATCGCGTCTTTTGCGAGGACAGGCTCTAAAAGATACTCAAAATTGGGCGCAGGGCAAAAGTCTGAGTGATTTGGATTATCAATTTTTAGCTGCTAGTCAAGAATCCGAACGACGCGAAGTACAGACGGCATTAGAGGCAGCCCGTGCCCAAGAGGTAGAAGCACGACTAACCCAAGAGAAAAAAACTGCTAAACTGCAAAGATTTTTGCTAATGGCAGTGTGTATTGGGTTGCTAGTTTCTTCCTCTTTGGGAATAGGAAGTTTCATTTTGTACCGTAAAGCTCTTAAAAGCGCAAATCAAGCTAGAAACAGCGAAACTAGAGCGCTTGTATCCTCTTCTGAGGGATTATTTGCCTCAAATCGCAGATTGGATGCACTTGTAGAAGCAATTAAAGCCAAACATAGACTACAAAAACTAGGTAAACCAAACACAAATATTCAGCGTCAAGTAGATAACGTATTACGCCAAGCAGTTTATGGAGCAGACGAGTACAATCGTTTTTCTGGTCATACAGCAGCTGTTTTAGCAGTAGATGTCAGTCCCGACAGTTCTCTGATTGCCTCAGCAAGTATAGATAAAACGATCGAGCTTTGGCGACGTGATGGCACAGAAGTTGCAACTCTCAAAGGTCATCAGGCAGCAGTTAGGGGAATCGATTTTAGCCCCGACGGCCAGACACTCGCCTCGGCGAGCGAAGATGGTACTATTAAAATCTGGAAGCAAAACGGCACTTTGCTAAACACTTTCAAAGGTCATACTGCTTCAGTCTGGGGAGTAGCATTTAGTCCCGATGGTCAGTTCCTTGCCTCTGCGAGTTTCGACAGAACTGTGAAACTCTGGAAGCGAGACGGAACCTTGCTGAAAATGTTTCAAAGTGACACAGTAGGATTTTGGGGAATCACCTTTAGTCCTGATGGTCAAATAGTTGCTGCTGCAAGTCTAGACAAAACAGTAAAACTGTGGAAACGTGATGGTTCGGGGTGGCAAAACGCCAAGCCTTTACAACCTCTCCAAGGTCATACAGGTTGGGTTGTAGGAGTAGCTTTCAGCCCTGACGGTCAGACCATTGCTTCAGCGAGTGAAGATGCAACTGTCAAACTTTGGCAGCGAAATAGCACAGATAGCAGCTACCGCTTTAATAAAACTCTTAAAAGTCATAGCGCTGGGATTTCGGGAGTCGCTTTTAGTCCCGATGGTCAGACTATTGCCTCCGCCAGTCTTGACAAAACAATTAAACTTTGGAACATTGATGGTACAGAACTGAGAACACTAAAAGGACACACTGCCTCTGTTTGGGGAATCACTTTTAGTCCAGACGGCAGCTTTATTGCCTCGGCAGGTGCAGAAAACGTTGTTAGACTCTGGCAAAGTCAAAACCCATTCCAGAAGCCGATCGTTGCCCATAAAGCTGGGATTTGGTCAATAGCGATCGCTTCCGATAGTTCAGCGATCGCCACAGCTAGCCACGAGAATACCGCTAAACTTTGGAGTCGCCAAGGTAAATTGCTGAAAACTTTTACTGAATCTGGGGGCGCAATCTTTGAGGTTTCATTCAGTGAAGACGGCAAATTAATAGCACTTCGCACTTCTGATGATAAGGTAAAGCTCAATAAGCGAGACGGCACTCTAGTCGCTACTTACAAAGATCCTCTCGGTAAACTCTTAGCAGCAGTATTGAGTCCTGATGGACAAACGATCGCAATGGCAAATGTTGACAAAATTGCTCAAATATGGAAACGCGATCGCTCTGCACCAAAGATTCTCAAAGGACATCAGGCGGAAGTTTGGCACGTCGTATTTAGTCCAGATGGGCGGCTTGTTGGTTCAGCCAGTGGCGATAGTACTGCTAAATTGTGGACACTTGATGGTAAGTTGTTCAAAACCCTTGTAGGTCATTCCGCGACAGTATGGAGAATAGCCTTCAGCCCTGACAGTAAGATGGTAGCTACTGGAAGTGGCGACAATACTGTTAAGTTATGGACAGTTGAAGGCAAATTGCTGAAGACTTTTAAAGGTCATACGGCTGCAATTTGGGGAGTGGCGTTTAGTCCCGATGGAAAAATAATTGCTTCTGGGAGTGTGGATGCTACCGTCAAACTTTGGAAGTTGGATGGTACAGAAATCACAACTCTTACAGGACATACCGCAGCAATTAGGGATATTGCCATCAGCCGGGATGGGACAATGCTTGTCTCAGGGGGTGATGACAACACGCTCATTCTCTGGAATTTACAGCGAATTCTCAACTTAAATGCACCAGCTTATGCTTGCGCCCTAGTGCAAGATTATTTGAAAACTAACACAGCATTAGAGGAGAGCGATGGCTTTGCCAACGCCAAGGGCGAACGCACTATTTGCGATCCCTTTAATTTCAACTAAAACTCCAAAGACTCCACTTTTTTCATCCTCGAAATTACTTTTCTTGTCTTTTTATTCTGATTCTGAGGGTGTGCTGTATACATGGTGCAGGATCTCTCGCACCTCCATTAAAATATTTCCTAGCATATTTTTACCACTACCATCAGATCCGCAACCCCAGTAAAAATCGATGGGCGAGTTTTCAACAATTTCTGCTTTGCCTGTAGAAAGTAAGATATCCCTAATATCTGTATGAGTTTGGAATTTACATAACACAGCTTGCCGCATTATGTCGTCTTTAACTTGTTCCCAATCTTGACGAAGAGGGCGGGTTCTTTCACGCCCCATTTTTGCTGCATCTTTAGGGGTTTTAACTAGACGGATTTTTTCTAGATGAGGTGTACCCACAAACTTTTGTGCTTGAAAGTAATGTTCGCTAGTTGACCAATATAATCCATCTAATTCAAAGCCGTGGGGCGAAAAGTTGGAGAAACAGCCATATTCTTCACGAGTACTATAAAAGTAGATTGTCATATAAATTGATACCGCTTTGAATTTTTTATAAAACAGATGATTTATTTTCTGCTGCTTCAATAAATGCCTCAAACTGACCATCAGGAGTCCATTGAATCGCGCCATCCCGTCCTGTAAAAAATAGTTTCGTTTTGCTTTGATTCAATTCAGATAAAACCTTTGGATCGAAGTTAGCCGAAGAAGCGATCGCTACTTCTGGTTGCAGAGCAATAACTAAATCTTTTAATGACTGAGGGTCACACCACAGCACTTGTGGACGAGACAAACTCCCATTTTTAACTAATTGCTGTACCTCTTTAGACTTGACATTGCCAACTAATAACCAATTCTGATCTAAAATTTGTAATTGTAAAATAGGTAATTGATCGTTGATTAATTGTGCCACTATTGAACCAGTTTTTACAGCTTGACCAACTGCCATCGGTTGGTAAGAACCCTGATATTTTTGTAATTCTTGTTGAATTGCCTGGGTTGCAATAGAATTTTCTGGATTAGGGGAATATTCATAAAAATTCTTTATTGGTAGACGTTGCAGTAATTCCAACCAAGCATTACTTTCATTGCGTTGAAAATCAGTTGCGATCGCCCAATTAATTTGATTTACACCTTGTTGTTGTAAAAACGGAAGGATTGTGAAACGTCCAGTCCCTTCATCGCCACTATTTATTACAGTTACAGTCCCTCTATCTTGAACAACTACAATTGGTTCCGTACCAGATTCTAATACCGTTATCCTAAATAATGTATTTGTAGAATGCCAAAGGGGAATAAATACTAAACCAATCGCCATCACATTAGCAACCCACCACCGACGCTGCCACCAAGGGACTAGCCAAACCAGTATAATCAGTGCGTAAATCGCTAAAAGCTGCCAACTAGATATACTGCCGACAGCAACAGAATTTCCGGGCAACTTGCTAAAATATTCCACTAATTTAATTAGCCAGTCTGTCGGGTAATGCAACACCGCAGCCAGGAAACTTCCTGCCTGAGTCCAGATTAAACCTACTAAGGCACTAATGATTCCACCGATACTAATGATCGAAATTAATGGGGTGCTAACCACATTCAGCAAGAGACTATAAGATGGTACAACCCCAAACACAAAAAGTTGTACAGGTAAAGTCCAAAGAGTCGCAGCAAGGGGAACGGCAATCAAAGCAGCGATCGCAGGTGGTAGCCATCCTAGACGGTTAACTAACGCAGGTACTGTTACAATTAATCCCAGTGTTGCTAAAAAACTTAATTGAAAGCCTAAATCCCAAATCCATAGAGGATTAAACACTAATAACAGAGTTGCTGCTAATAGTAACGAACCGAACTGTTTTACCTTCCTTTTTAATAGCAGCCCAACTAATGCCGCAAAACCCATAATTACGGCTCTGAGAACCGCAGGCTGAAAACCTGTTAAACTCAGAAAAATAATTAAAGCTAAAAATCCAAGGGTAAATTGTGTTCCCTTTTTTGCCCGCCTGGTTAACTGTAAGATAACACTCAGAATCAAAGAGGTTTGGAACCCGGAAGCTGCCAAAGCATGAGCTAATCCTGCTTGTACAAATAAGTCGCGGATATCGTAGGGTAAATCAACAGCTTTGCTTCCCAACACCATTGCACTGACAAGAGGCCCTTCAGGAATACCCAACCAACGAACTTGCGATCGCACAATTCGCTCCCGAATTTGCCACCATCCCCATTTACGTTCCCGATCCAAAACATTTATTTGTCGCCCAATCAAACCAGCAAACGTTCCTTCCTGCTTGAGAAACTTCTGAAAATCAAAACCACCAGGATTGGAAGCCGCCTTTGGTTTGTACAAAATCCCAGTCACAGCAATTTGTTGACTAGGGTATAACCCAGTAGCCTGAAGTATAGGCACTGTCACATACAATTTGCCCGTTACCCCTTTTGGGACACCTACTGAACCTTTTTCATTTTTAACCTCATCTATCTGAGTCGCTTCCAGCCAAAATTGTCCTCGCTGACTGCGAGTTAATCGGGGATTACTCGCTACTTCCCCACGAACAATCACAAGTTGCTCTTGATTATTGCTATTTCCAGGCGGAACAAACTGACTAATATCTTTTGCACCTGGTTGCGGCACTCGCCATTGAAAATATAAAGTTGCCAATAATCCCACCAAACCAGCAGCTAACCATATTCGAGGATGGGAATTAGTTTGCCAAGTGTTAGACACAGCCTTATTTTTACTTCCAGCCTTTTCTGCTTTCTGAGCAAGTTGTTGTAAATTGGTGCGTCTTCTAAAAACAATTGCTCCCACTATCCCCAAAACCAAAATCCATACACCACCCCAAGGGACTGCTGTAAACAGCAACCCAAAAATATAACCAAGACAAATAATTACACCACTGGTTTGAATCATAAGATTTTTTGTAAAAGCACCTGACACCCCGAATTTGCATTTGGCTTAAAAATAGCTAGGGTAGGAATAGAGAAAAACCCACGTTGTTGAAATTGGCAATGAAATTCAAAAATAAAATCTTCTAAACTCTTATTATCTAAATCTAGATTCCCTCTACATAAGCTTGGCATCTCTTTAATCAGCAACAGTGACAAATTTTTATGCTTGTGGTGAAGTATAGTCCATCAAGTTTATACAAACAAAGCCCGCACAGGCGAGGCGGGCCTTATCCTTGTAGCCTTAATGTTCTAGACTCAAGATTTAACAGTATTTTTGAGCTTTAGCAATAGCCACATTATTAAAGATGTGCCTAGCTTGATAGAATGCAAAATTAAGGGTTTCTTAAGCTACTGAGGCAAGTTTTGTCTATGTAGGCGCGACTTCTACTTGCCCACCAGGTATAACTGGTTTTAAATCTTTGAGCAACGGAAAACCCAACTTCTCCCTTTGCTCAACATATAAATGAGCAACCTTCCTAGCCAAATGCCGAATCCTGGCAATATAACGAGTTCTCTCCGTCACCGAAATTACACCTCTAGCATCCAGCAGGTTAAAGGTGTGCGAACACTTCATTACATAATCTAAGCTAGGCAAGACCAATCCTCGCTCCGTTAATTGGGTAGCTTCCTGCTCATACAAATTAAATAGTGTAAGTAGCAACTCAGGGTTTGACGCTTCAAAGTTGTATGTACACTGCTCAATCTCACTTTGCAGAAAAACATCTCCATAAGTAATGTTGTCCGTCCACTGGATCTTTGTAAATGCTTCTACTTGCTGGAGATACATTGTCAGCCGCTCTAAACCATAAGTAATCTCAATCGACACAGGCCGACAATCGATTCCCCCACACTGCTGGAAGTAGGTAAATTGAGTAACTTCCATCCCATCTAACCATACTTCCCACCCAGTACCCCAAGCTCCCACCGTCGCATCTTCCCAGTTATCCTCTACAAACCGAATATCGTGATCTTCAGGACGAACACCTAAAACCCTTAATGAATCAAGATAAATCTCCTGGATATTATCTGGCGAAGGTTTTATCAAAACTTGGTACTGATAATAGTGCTGGAAACGGTTAGGGTTTTCACCGTACCGCCCATCCGTCGGGCGACGACACGGTTCAACATAAGCAACAGCCCACGGTTCGGGTCCTAATGCTCTTAAAAATGTCTGGGGATTCTTAGTACCTGCTCCCTTCTCAATATCGTAGGGCTGGGCGATGAGACAACCGCGATCGCTCCAGAACTGATGCAATAGAGATATAACCGATTGAAAATTCACAACTTCCCCCTTTATAACTAGACACAGTGCATAAACCATTGTTGCCTAGAAGCCTGTACTGTGGGGAGTTAGAGGGGACAGAAAAACAGTTCCAAAATATTTTGGAAAAAGTAGTTGACATGAGGAGATAGGTTCGGTATATTGAATAAGTGCCTGAAGCGGAGCGTTGAAAAGCGACGCTTTAAGGGATACCGAACCTTGAAAATATTATAGTTTGAAAGCAATTATACAGCAAGTGTATTGCGTCAAGAAAATAAAGATAACTAAGCTGAAGTTAAAAAAGAGCAGCTAATGAGCTTACAAACAAACCAAAACGGAGAGTTTGATCCTGGCTCAGGATGAACGCTGGCGGTATGCTTAACACATGCAAGTCGAACG
>NZ_NOLI01000074.1:0-38031 GCF_002245975.1 Nostoc sp. 'Peltigera membranacea cyanobiont' 213
GGGCTGTATACGTCATATACGCCATTTTCTACCTGTTTGGAACAACTTCCATCTGTTAATTAATCCAGCGTTTTGTTGTTGCTGCGACTATTTTCAAGCGATACTCTGTGTGGGAGTAGCTGTCACCATCGCTGCATCGGTGATACATAATTTATATTGTGAATTAATCGCCTACCTTCTCATAGAAAGCCGTAACCTGTAGCGTCCTAATATGTGGGGCTATGAGATTGTACTGCCTAGTAGTTGTAGAAATATTCATAAAAACACTTAATCTGTGCCTCGCAGATGTACAAAATTTACAAGTCAACTTCGGCGGGCATTCTGACTCACAAGGCAAACCTTGATTACAGCTGCGGGACAGCGCCGGATTCACACCGGACTTTCCCCGTTTCCTCTAGCGGCTGTTCCCCACTAGAACCGAGATCCCCCTGCATGTTAACACAACTGTGATTTGCTTGCATAAAAATTAATGGTCGTTCTATACTGGCATTCGTCATTAATCGGGGCAAGTTTCATTCTTTCCCAAAGCTTGCTCTAAATTTTCAACCCAACAAATTTTTTAGGGTTGCCAGCATTTTGTGACATAACGCTCACAATTTTTTGACATAGCCAAATCTAGTTACAGCAATTTGAGATCAAGCCCGCTACAAAAGTGGTAAATTTTAAAGATATAAAAAAGAAGATTATTTAGAAATGGTATCAGACTCGAATGGCACTAAGAAAAGCCCAAAGACTTGTGGTTTATTTAAGCTAGTTAGCTCATTTTGCTTTGCGGGAGTTGGCATTGAATCACCTTACCGCGTTTTGTACCGCATCTTCCCCAATAAAAGTTCCTGTGTGACTTCTATCTAATCGACCATCTTCCATGTATACAATACGATTGGCAATATCTAAAATACGATTATCATGAGTCACTAGCAAGATGGAACACCCTTGTTCTTTGGCTAGTTTTTGCATTAAATCTACAACATCGCGACCAGTCTTACTATCTAAAGCAGCAGTAGGTTCATCAGCCAGAACTAAACTGGGAGAGTTTACCAAAGCACGAGCAATTGCAACCCGCTGTTTTTGTCCGCCAGAAAGGTTTTCTGGATAGCTATTAATTTTTTGTCCTAATCCAACAGCTTCAAGTATAGATTTTGCTCGGCGTTGAGCCTTCTGCTTAGTCATCCCAGGTTGGATTTGAAGCGACATTTGGACATTCTGTTGAGCTGTTAAAAAACTCAGCAAGTTATGTGCCTGAAAAATATAGCCAATATTACGTCGCACTTGCACTAATTGGTCTTGAGTAGCTCCGCATAGCTCTTGCCCAAAAACTTTTAGACTACCGATTTGGGCTGAACGTAAAGCACCAATTAAAGTTAGTAAAGAAGTCTTACCAGATCCTGATGGCCCAGTCATAATTACAATTTCGCCCGGTTGAATTTTTAGATTAATATCAAACAAAATTTGTTTACGTAAGACTCCTCGACCGTAGTAATGGCTGAGGTTTTCAATATTAACAAGAGGTTCTGACCGCATAATAAAACTATAGGAAAGGATATTAAAATATGTCAGCCGGGTCTGCTTCTCGGAGCTTGCGTATAGCGATGCTACCAGAGACAAAGCACATGACAAATGTCAAAACTAGCACTAGCAAGTTTTTATCAAGCTGCATAAACATCGGCAAGAGTGTGGCAGTGCGGGTGAGTTCATATAAACCCCAAGCAATTAGTACTCCAGGCAAAAATCCTAGCGTGGCTAAAATCATTGCTGCTTGAAATACAACACCAGAGAAGAAGGAATCTTTGTATCCGATCGCTTTGAGTGTGGCATACTCAGGGAGATGATCGTTAACGTCAGTATAAAGTACTTGATAGACGATAATCGTCCCGACAAAAAAGCCCATAACTGTACCAAGTATAAAAGTAAAACCAATAGGCGTGCTGCCGCTCCAGTAGTTTACTTCAAATTTTTTGTATTCTTGTTTCGATAGCACTTTTACATCTTTGGGTAAGTTTGCCCTCAAATTTTTCAACACTTTTTCTGCATCTACACCTGGCTTGAGTTTAATCAAACCGATATCAATTAATCCTGCGGTTCTCCGCTCTTCAAAGATTCTTAAAAAATTTAGATCGCTGGTGATTAAAGTACCATCCGAACCAAAAGTAACTCCTAATTCAAATAAACCACCAACATTAATTCGCCGTTCCTCTACCTCTGTAATTACGCTTTTTTTCTGCTTAAATAAAGTGCTAATCGGCCCAAATTCAGTCCGCGAACCCCAATCGAATAAAACTACATCAGGCATTTTAATCTTATCTAGATTTTCAGCTACCCCTGGCATGTTAAATACTTGATTGTCAGGATTAATTCCATAGATCCGAATATTGCGGGTAATACTAGGATTTTGCGGATTTTTCCAGATTCCAGAATCTACGTAGATAGGGCTGACAGATTCTACTCCTTGAAAGCCCAATACTTGGTATAGCCGCCGTTGGGAAAATGGTTTCATGGCAATTAAGGCCACTGATCGGGGACTAATCAGCACAATATCGCCTTGTAGACTGCTGTGCATACCAACTGCACTATCAAATAGAGCAGTTAGAAATCCCATCTGCATGAACATTAGTACCACGGCAAAGCTGATACCTGAAATGGCCACGAATAGCCTCGTCTTCTCCCGGATCAATTGCAACCATGCCAGAGGAATTTTATTACCATCGAGAAAGGATAAATTAAAACCTATCATTGCATCACATAAGTTAATTTGATTGTAATGTTTAGAACTTAAAATTGAGAACTTCTACTTTTCTAAATTGATAAAATACACCACTCCCAACTCCCCATTCCAAAATTAAGGATTGATTGCTACTTCTACTTTAAGATTGATCAAACTCATAATTCGCTGACTGTCTTTCGGTAATAAACTGATTTTGACTTCAGCAACTCTGGCATCAACTGCTGCTGCTGGATCGTCATTGAGGACATCCCGCTTACCAATTTGGGGAATGATGCGGTATACTGTTCCCTGTAGTTTTCCAACAAAGGCTTTGTTAAGACTGGTGATAGTAGCTTTTTGCCCTATCTTCACTTTGGCAAGATCGTTTTCGTAAACTTCAGCGATTACGTCCATTTGCCTGGTTTGTCCAATATCTGCGATCGCTTTAGCACCAACCATCTCTCCTGCACGAGTATGAATTTTTAAAACTTGACCGTTCTGGGGTGCGGTGACAAAGGCAGTTTCTAAGTCTGCTTTGGCTTTCTGCTCAGATGCTACAGCACTAGCAATTTCTGCTTCAGCTTCCTGGATATCAGTCGGACGAACTTCTGCAATACTAGTTAGGGTAGATTTAGCTTGATTGAGTTGTCCCTGAATTGTTTCGACAATTTGGCGTTTTGAGTCTAGAAGTGAAGCAGAAATTGCTCCAGTTTCCTGTAGATATTTGTACCGTTGATGTTCTGTTTGGGCAATTCGTAATTCTGCCTCCAAGCGAGCGATTGTTGCTTTTTGCGCTCCTAAATCTCCCTCTTTCGCTCCGGCTTTGACTTTGGCTAGCCGTGCTTGGGCTACTTCAACTTGTCTTTGAGCCTGTTTCAAAGCAGCTTGCAATCGTTCGCGGCGATCGAGAACTGCGATTACCTGACCAGATTTCACCCAATCTGTGTCTTCCACCAATAGTTTCTCAACTCGTGCGCCTTCTAAGAAAGTGGGCGCTGAGACTTGAATTACTTCTCCGTGAGGTTCCAAGCGTCCTAAAGCAGTTATCGTCTCTACAACTTTTTGTGCTTGAGGCAAAGGGGTATGTATGCCAGTCTGATTCTCAACCCCGGTTTGGGAACTCACCTGTTTCCAAACCACAAATCCACCTATTCCCACTGCTGCTGTCGCTCCCAAGATGCCAGCCCATTGAACTATAGGTTTAATCAATGGTCTATGCTTTTTCTCAGTAATTAAAGAAACTTCTTGTTCAAACATAAAAATACCCTACTTTCTATTAGGTGGATATACACGTTTTTTCAAAAAAAAATTAGCTGTTCCGGGCTATTGAAACCGTAGTAGTCAAGCTTGAAAGCAATACATTAAAGCGTTCTTGACCTAAGCTCTCAACTATATCAGCTTGCGCTTGTTGCCATAATGGTAAGGCTTGCGCCAAAACAGAGCGTCCTTTATCCGTCAAGGTTACTACTCGCACCCGTCGATCCTCACCAGGATTAATTTGAATCAGTCCTTCTCTTTCGGGAGGCTTAAGGTTTCGCGTCAGCGTAGTTCGATCCATAACTAAACCTTCAGCTAAATCACCGATCGCTACTGAACCGAGAATTGAGATAGCAACTAGAATTGTCAACTGAGTAACCAGCAGACCACTTGGCTCTAGCTTTTCATCAAAAAGTTGTGTAACTGCTCTAGATGCTTTACGAAGGTTAAAGCAGGCGCAGGTATTCTCAATAGTAATCAACTGAGTCAAATCTAACTCAGTAGCTTGCTTTTCCATAAATGATTTTTTTTCATAATAATTAAGTGTATATACAATTAATTATTGCTTGTCAAGTTAATATTTACGATTAGCTCGACTTTATCCATTTGCTTCGCAACGCGATCGCTTCAGATGAAACCTTTGTAGGACAGTAATTTTACTTTTTTAACTTCATCCATAATCTGTGACATGGAAAAAGTATTTACTAAAAAGCCAGGGTTTTCGCCGGAGAAAGAAAACCGAGTTCTTAATTTTGGATAAAGCCAAACTTAGAGAATATCTGAAAAGTAAGAAAGCTTGCATAATAGTATTCTGTTGGTATAAAAATACTATAAGTATGGCATAGGATTTAAGATAGTATTCAATAAAACCAAGCATGTACTCAGTAAAGAAAATTAATTAAGGTGCGTAAAAGACACATACTGATTGATACTTTTGGCTTACTGATAGTTGCGATCGTTACTACCGCAGTTAAATAGTATACGGTGGTTTAAAGACAAAAATGAGTAATTTTTTTAAGATGATGCGATTAATAACACAAAAATTGCATTTTACATCTCTATTTTTGGCTAATTTTTAAGCATCAACCTGTCAATGATAGGATTAAAACCTTAGTATAAATTAATATATAATTTATATTTGTTTATAAAGAAACTTTAGAACCTATAAAAAACCAAAATTTACTTAATGTTAACCTTTCGTAAATTTACCAAGACTAAAATTGTCGTATTATTCAATTGCAAAAGTTAAATAAGGTAAGACTTATAATAAATAGATAGAGTTTCATTCAAAACCGTCGTTCTTAAAGATGATTTAGTCATTATTCGCTGTCGTAATTTTACTATTAATGCTAAATAGTTTATAGTAAATCTACTTCATTTTGTTGGTAAAAAGAAGACTTTAAGCCTTTTGTATAAAGTTTACAGACACATTTGCCGTTCTAGTTTTTCTTATACAGATGCATTTATGAAGTATTTTAAATACATCCAAAAAGTCCATCAAATTGTCAAAAAAAATGGAATTATATTGCACACAAAAAAGCCTATTGTTCAGATAGATTATCGGTGCTAAATGTTTAATAATAAAATCCAATTACAATAATCAATATTTATATATAGATTATGATTGCGTTAAAGTATAATTTTAAATCTTTACTCGTTTTATTTCGCAACCTAATATTTTCCTAAACTCAACCGGAGTTGAATTTATTCCGCTTGTATTTATGTTTGGGTAATACTTTGAGAAATCGGATTAAAATAGCCTAAATAATTGTTCATTTGAAAGGAATCTATCTATTTTAAAAATAAAATCATCCATCTCTGCTATTTTTGACCTACTGATTTTGCGTAAAACCAATGGAGGGAACTGATTAATCATATAGACGTGGCAGATTAAGCCCATAACACTTAACTTTTGCCTGCATCATAACTGTACAAGTGCAATTAGTTTAGTAATGACATACAGCAGAATTCTGAATTCAGAATGGGCTATGTCCTGCTGCGCTAACAGGATTAAAACACGCTTGATACCTGGGTAACAGACAAATCCTTATGTACCTCACCAACTTGAAATCTGCTGTATAACCCTATGTCAAGCAAAGCTAGTATTATTAATTACAATATTTTCGGAGAAGAGTGTGAAAAAAATTCTGGTGATTGAAGATACAGCCTCAACCCGAAACCTTTTTTTAGAAGGCATAAAAGCTAAAGGTTTTTACACTATAGGTGCTGAAAACGGTCTTATCGGTGTCCAGCGGGCAAACGAAGAGTTACCCGATTTGATTGTCAGCGAGATTATGATACCAAAACTCAATGGTTATAGCGTCCTGACAATGCTGCGCCAAAATCCTCTTACAGCAACTATCCCCTTTATTTTTGTCACTGTCAAAATGACTCGGACTGATATTCGCAAAGCTATGGAATTGGGAGCAGATGACTATCTTACTAAGCCCTGTACGGTAGAGGAATTATTGACAGCGATCGCCGCCTGCTTGGAAAAACGAGCCTCCCTCCAACAGCAGTACGCTGTACAGCCCCAGACAGTTGCAGAACCACCACTAACCGACATCATAAAACCGACTGCCTTTGAGCGCATATTTCCGCCCGACCACCAGTTAAATAAGGTCTTCAGCTTCATTGAGGCCAATTATCACCGTGCGATTACCCTAAGGGACGTAGCTGTTGCAGTCGGTTACTGCCCAACTTACTTGACTAACCTGGTGCAAAAACAAACGGGACGAACAGTGCAAAATTGGATTATTCAGCGCCGAATGCTAGCAGCACGTTCCTTGCTCTTAGAAACCGATCAGAAAATTGAGGCGATCGCTACATTGGTAGGCTATCAGTGTATGGTTCATTTCTTCCGCCAGTTTCGCCAACATCACGGTACAACTCCCCAAGCCTGGAGAAGGGCGAGTGCAACTAGCTCGCTTCAGAAACATGAGCGAAGTAATTGTTATGAGACTCCGATTTGATTTTTGCAAACATCTTGAGGCTGAAAAGCCCGTTTTATCAGGGTTTAATTTGAAATATTGTTCGCAAATCACACAAGAGTCTTATAGTTCTATCAAAGTATAAGTTATTGCTACCTCGTTTTAAGTCTTATAAACTAGTAGTAAGTTGCAGTTCTACTCATGGTGAAAATGCGTTTTACCTATTCTTAACTTTGTGGGCATAAATAAATGTAAAGGTGCAATTAGTTGCGTTTCTACCAACTATATTTTTAGCATTAGCTATTAGCTACTAGCTATGAACATTTCTATTTATCTATGCCCTCTTAATGAGCATTACGTTTTTTAGCAATATTTTTGCTCTCAAGCTCTATGAAAATCGTCAATCCAAAGACATACTAAATCAGGTTACAAGATTACTAATCCAATTTCTACTCATTCTCAACTCATGCGAAGCTCTTAAAAATGCTAAGACCTATATATGGCAGAATTTTCCAGACTATCTTGCCTAAAATTACATGCAAGTAGATCGGCGTAAAAATTTGTTTTTGGGATAAAGCAGAAGGCAGGCGTGAAGAGGGTTTTAGTCTAGTTTATCTTTCTTCACATAGTTCGCTTTTATTGGGAAAATTTCCTTATCTCGGTTCTATACCTTTAACGCAATAACTCTAGATTTAGTCAGAGCCATGAAATTTTATAAAAACAGTAGTTTTGCAAGGCGCTGGCAAAACTACTGTTTTAACACCTGATATTTCTATGAATATATAATTTCATCTGCCAATAGTGTTTTGACACCAAAACATTAAAACTATCTCAAAATTCCTCAAGGAGAATTCAGCAAATGTGTGGAATTGTGGCATTATTCTCAAGACAAGAACCAATTTCCGAGACTTCTTTGAAGCGAGGAATAGATAGCCTGTATCATAGAGGGCCCGATGCACAGAAAATTTGGATTTCTGATGATGGCAGAGTCGGTTTAGGACATAGAAGACTTAGTATTATTGACCTCACTAGTGGAGACCAACCAATTAGCAATCAAGATGACACACTGCATATTATTGCTAATGGAGAGTTTTATGATTTTGAGCGGATACAGCAGGACTTGAAGCAAAAAGGATATAACCTGCGAACACACTCCGACAGCGAAATTGCTATTCATTTATATAACGAGTTTGGGACTCAATGCCTCCACCATTTGCGGGGTGAGTTTGCTTTTGTAATCTGGGATGAGCGCAATCAAACACTCTTTGCCGCTCGCGATCGCTTTGGCATCAAACCTCTTTACTACACCATGCATGGTGATACACTCTACTTGGCTTCAGAAGTCAAAGCTTTGCTGGCTGCGGGTGTTCCGGCTAACTGGGATCGTGAATTTTGGTTTCGAGCCGATCTTGGACTCTTTAGCCCAGACCGGACTTTCTTCAAGAACATATATCAAGTACCACCGGGACATTTTTTACTCGCATCCGATACCAATATCCAACTGCATCGTTACTGGGATTTTGATTACCCCATCGCTGGGGATGCACAACCCCAACAAAGCGTAGAAGATTACATTGAACAAGTTCGCCATACTTTAAACGAGTCTGTAAAACTGCGGCTAAGAGCAGATGTACCTGTAGGTTGTCACTTGAGTGGAGGAATTGATTCATCTGCGGTGTTAGGAATTGCAGCTACTCATGCAACAGAACCAATTACAGCATTTACCCTCGCCTTCGATCACGAAGACTACAACGAAGAAGCTTTCGCTCGTGAAGCAGTAGCAAAAGCTGGAGCAAACCATCAAATTATTCCCATTACTCAATCTGACTTAGCTGAACATTTTGCAGATGCTATTTGGCACTGTGAAATGGTCTGTATCAATGCTGGTGCTGCTGCTAAGTACCTTTTGAGCCGAGCAGTACAGAATGCAGGTTACAAAGTTGTCCTCACAGGTGAAGGCGCTGATGAAATCTTTGGAGGCTATGTGCATTCGCTGATGGACATGTTGCGTTACAACACCAAGGGTCAAGATGAGCAGACTATCAAGCATATCTTAGAAGAATTAAAGCGTAACAACCAAGTCTCTGCCGCAGCAGGTTTCTTACCTGAAGAAATATCCAAACCTTTAGCTAATGTTGAACGCCTTTTAGGCTTTGTACCCACCTGGATTGAAGCTAATGCCAAAGGATATGCTAAATCTCTTTCTCTGTACTCGACCGCATTTATGGCTCACTTTGGCCAACAAGATGCATATCGTATGTTCTTTAACGAAATCGATGTAAAAGGACAACTTGCAAAGCGAGAGCCTGTTCATCAGTCTCTTTATTTATGGTCTAAAACTGTTTTACCCTACTTATTTAGAATTTTGGGAGATGGCGCAGAGATGGCCCATTCTACCGAAGGGAGACTGCCATTTTTAGATCATTTAGTTGTGGAAGCAGTCCGTAATATTCCTGTTTCATTCAAGATTCGCGGCATGAATGTCAAGTATATATTGCGAGAAGCAGTCAAACCTTACCTTCCAGATACGATCTATAACCGCAAAAAGCATCCATTTTTTGCACCGCCTTCCACATTGAAGCAGAGTGAACCTCTATACCAACTCATCCAAGACACCCTACGTAGTTCAGCATTCGCTTCTGTTCCCTTTTATAACCAACCAGCAGTAATTCAATTCCTTGACCAAATACCAGAGATGAATGAAAACCAACTTGCTTCTATAGATCCTACATTGATGAAGATGCTCAGTACTTGTATTCTCCAAGAGCGGTTTAGCCTCACATAAGCTATTGTTTGAAGCTGTGATGGGCAGAAAATATTAGGCTGTTTGCATAAATGATATTAGAGAGATTGAAGAATAGTGTAGGAGGATATTTTGAAGTTGGGGGCTGTTGTCAAAAAACTCACTAGGCTAATCGCTTCAGAATAAAGCTACCAACACCTTTTAGGCAAATAACTAAAGTACTAGTACCGCAGGGCGGAATTCGTAATTCGTAATTCGTAATTACTGTAACGTAAGGGTTTCACTGATTTGGAATGGTTGGTTTATTTACGCCGTGTTGTACTAGTAATTTGACCTGGGAACTGTAGTAATTGATTGCACACCTCTAAATTAGAGAAAGGTAAAGAGTCATGGAAACCGTCATAGAAACCGTCAATTTTACAGCAACTCGTATAATTGTTACTTCTGAAAAGTCATTTGAAGAAGTAACCAATAAGATCGAAACTATTAATGGTAAAAGTGATAGCACAGTTTTTCAGCAAATGATTGGTGCCAAGCAATCCTTTGAACAAATCAAAAGTGGAATTGAATCGATGATTGGTGAAAGTGGTTTTATGATATTTTCACAAGTCGAACATGGCAAACTCATGTCTCTTGCCGGCAAAAACAAAAAGGCCAAACTCTACATAATTGGTAATCCATTAATAGCTAACCAAATGTTTGAACAAAATCCTGCCGTTGGTCTTTATGTTCCATTAAGACTATTTGTCTACGATGACTACAATGGCAAGACCCATGTTGCTTACGACAAACCATCATCGCTGCTTGGTCAATTCCCCAACGAAAAGATTTCAACAATTATGCAAATGCTCGATCAAAAGTTTGAAGAAATGATCGGGATAGCTACTTAGTAATTATTGTGTAACCATCCTCAACTGCGAGAAACGCATGAAAAAGTAACTACCGAGTAGGGAGTAGGGAGTAGGGAAGACAAGATTTCTACTTTCTGTTTTCAAGTCAATAGCATTAACTTGACAATCAAACTTGAGCATCAGAATCAAATTTTTCTTAATTTATTCAATTTTGTGCTTGAAGCAAAGTTATTACAGATATGCACATAGAAGGATCTCAACCTAGAATTGCGGTTATTGGTATGGGGTGTTGGTATCCTGGCGCAAGGGATTTACGACAACTCTGGGAAAACATCCTTTCGCGGCGACGACAATTTAGAGAATCCCCAGATCGGCGATTACCACTTGCAGATTATTACGATCCAGACCCAACGGTTCCAGACAAAACCTACGGGAAACGTATGGCTGTAATTGAGGGTTTTGAGTTTGATTGGGCAAGTAAGCGCATTCCTAAAACTGTAGTAGAGACAGCAGATATCGCTCACTGGGTGGCATTAGAAGTAGCGATCGCAGCTTTAGAGGATTCAGGTTATACACGGGCAAATGTTCCGGGCGAACGTACAGGTGTAATCCTCGGTAATTCCTTAACAGGAGAACAAACACGCTCTAACAACATGCGACTACGCTGGCCATTTATCCAACGGGTAATACATGCAGCGGCAAAGGCGAAAGGTTTACCATTGCAAGTCATAGATGAACTGACAATAGCAATGCAAGAATACTACAAGTCAGTATTCTCACCATTTACCGAAGACACATTATCCGGCAACCTTTCTAATACTATTGCTGGGAGAATTTGTAACTTTTTTAACTTTCATGGCGGTGGTTATACAGTAGATGGAGCTTGTTCTTCGTCCTTAATTGCAGTTGCCACTGCTGCTAACGCTTTAAGCAACGGCGACCTCGATTTAGCACTGGCTGGTGGTGTAGATATTAGTCTAGACACCTTTGAACTAGTAGGATTTGCCAAAACAGGTGCCCTGACTAGCAAAGATATGACCGTTTACGATAAAAAAGCTAGTGGCTTTATCCCTGGAGAAGGGGCTGGCTTCGTCGTTTTGAAGCGCTTAGAAGATGCTCGTGCTGACAATGATTATATCTATGCAGTGTTGAATGGATGGGGAATATCATCTGATGGCAAAGGAGGTCTAACAGCTCCGAGTCGGGAAGGACAAGCTAAAGCACTACGCCGTGCTTATAACCGAGCCGGTTATAGCTTAAATAACGTTGATTTTATAGAAGGTCATGGTACAGGGACACCAGTAGGCGATCGCGTCGAACTAGAAGGTATTGCCCTAGCTATGGGTGCAAACAGTGAAACACCTTCCCGCTCTTGTGGTATTACCTCTTTCAAATCCCTAGTTGGGCATACCAAAGCCGCAGCAGGCATTGGAGGGTTCATCAAAGCTGTTATGGCTGTTAACCGCCGAGTAATACCGCCATTAGCTGGCTGCAATGAGCCAAACGAAGTATTTGACAAAGCCGCCCACTGCCTGTACCCAGTGCTTCAAGGAGAAGTTCGCCAGACAACAGATACACTAAGGGCTGGAGTCTCTGCAATGGGATTTGGCGGCATCAATTGCCACGTCACTTTAGAATCTGGCGATGCTCCTGCTACTCAACTTCAACCGTTAATTGATGAGCAGGCTTTGTTAGTTTCTGCTCAAGAAACAGAGATTTTTGTCTTGAGTGCAGCATCAATCCCAGCTTTATTACAAAGCATAGATGCATTACTTCCAAAAGTACAAGGATTGAGTTTAAGCGAACTAATCGATCTAGCTGCACATCTTGCTCAACAACTAAACCAACAACTACCAGTAAGAGCAGCCCTCATCGCCCGTTTACCTGAAGAGTTGGTTGAACGTCTGAGTTTCTTACAAGAATTATTGAACGCTAAACCATTGGCTCAGGGAGAAATAATCCTCAACCCGCAGCAAGGAATTTGGATTGGCAATCAAGTCCAGCAAAGCCGCATCGGTTTTCTCTTCCCCGGTCAAGGTTCTCAAAAATTGAATATGGCCCGTACCCTCGTACAACGCTTTAGCTGGGCCAAAGAACTAGTGAATCAAGCTGACAAATGGCTGCAAGAAATTGCTGCCCCAAGTATTAGTGAGTCGATCTATAAATCTGTAGATCGGGCTATTAATCAAGAGCAGTTTGAAGAATGGTCTCAGAAAATTGCCCAAACTGAAATCGCTCAACCAGCCATTTGCCTCGCTTCTCTCCTGTGGATGCACTACCTCCAACATCTAGGATTAAAGCCGATCGCTGTAGGTGGTCATAGCCTGGGGGAACTAACTGCTTTTCACGCCGCAGGTGCGTTTGACGAGCAAACTTTGATTTGTTTAGCTGCTGTTCGCGGACGTGCCATGTCTGCTTCTGGGCAAGGTATGACAGGAAGCATGGTAAGTATTGCTTGCTCTCGCGACAAAGCCGAGGAATTATTAAAACAAGTCAATGGCTATGCCGTGATTGCAAATATCAATAGTCCCACACAGATAGTCATCTCTGGCGAACACTTGAGCATTGAGCAAGTAATTGAACTGGCCTCTGCCCAAGAAATCAAGACATACAAGCTTCCAGTTTCTAATGCTTTTCACTCTCAACTTGTTTCGGAAGCTGCCGAATATCTACACAACTATGAACTAGTTCCAGATACACTCCCGAAGACCACTATAGGCCTTGTTTCATCTGTAGATGGCAAACAGCCGCCCACAGGATTGCAATTGCGCGACCACTTTGCCCATCAGGTACTAGCGCAAGTGGACTTTGTATCGCTGGTGAAAACTCTAGAGCAGACATGCGACCTGCTAATAGAAGTTGGCCCAGGAAAAGTCCTCTCTGGATTGGTAAACGACATCAACGGGTTGCAAGGGCTGCAATGTCTGCCTGTGGAAGCTAAACCTGGATTTGACCAGTCGTTAAACATGATGTTAGCTAACGTATTTGCTCGTGGTCATAACATCAACTGGGAAGCACTTTACGAAGGTCGGCTTATACGTTCTTTTGTACCAGCCTCAGAACGCATCTTCATCGACAATCCTGTAGAACGACCATTTCATGTATCTGCAACACACTCATCTCCATCCTTGGAAATTACTTCTGAAAGCTTGCTGAATTATTCAGTGTTTGGCAAACATAACCATATTTCACCAGAGGTGCTGCAAGATTATTTAGCTCGACGCGGTAATTTTATTGCTGAAGTTATCCGAGCCGATCTGCAAACTCTGCCTTTAGTCGCAACTCCTCAAAATGCTGCCAGAACAACTCACACAGTTAATGGTAATGGCTTTCATACTGCTATTTCTACCTTACTTAAGCCTGGGGAAACCAATGGCATTGTGGCAAATGGTAATCAGAGTGTTGAGTTTTTATTGGCAGACTTGATTGTTCAACAAACAGGATATGTCAAAGAAAGTATCACAGCAGAATTGCGATTACTTGACGATCTCAATCTGGATTCGATCAAAGCCGGTGAAATTGTCGCAGAAGCCGCCAAGCTATTTGGTGTCGCTGGGAAAATTGACCCACCTGCTTTAGCTAATGCCACCATTCAAGAGATTGCCGAAACGATTCGCAGTTTTATGTCAAACGATCGCAGTCCGAATGATAATGAAGCAGCTTATTTAGTATCGACGATGGGTACAACCGATGCGATCGCCTCCTCACTGACCGACCTGATTATCCAACAAACAGGGTATGTCAGAGAAAGTATCACAGCAGAATTGCGGTTACTCGACGATCTCAACCTCGACTCCATCAAAGCCGGTGAAGTTGTCGCAGAAGCCGCCAAGCTATTTGGGGCTGCTGGGAAAATTGACCCGCCTTCTCTAGCCAATGCCACGATTCAAGAGATTGCTGAAACAATTCATAATTTCATCCCAAATAATAACGGGAATGGAATTAAAATCTCAGAACCGATCTCAAAAGTTTCTTTAAAGCAAGATTTCAAAAATCAAAACAACGGCAAAACACCAGCAGGCGGCCCAGAATTAACACGTAAGCAACTGGTGCGTGATTACATCATCCAAAATGTTCCAGAGGAACTTCCCTCAGTTGCTTTAGGCAGACAGATGGCAGAAAACTGGAGGACTGCAAATGTGCTGATTCTTTACGAATTCAGTAATGCAGACAAAATAGCAGTCTTGTGCGATCGGCTTCGCACTCAAGGCGCTCAAGTTCAAAGTGTAACCTTTGCAGAAGTCAGCCCTCAGACACTAACTAATAACGTCGATGTAACTCACTTCATTGCAGTATTGCCTTGTACACCCAATACCCAATTGTCGTCAGAAGCCCGTTTGATTGGCATGATTGAACGGTTACGCAGTGTCGCCACTCCACCTCTAGCATCCCGCGACCATACAACAGTCGCTTATGTCCAATTTAGTGGAGGATATTTTGGAGCGCAACTACCACTAGCGGATATTGAACAATGCTGTACAGTTGGCTTTGCAGCGAGTTTGCATCTAGAGCGCATCGATCTCAAAGTTCGGGTAGTTGATTTCTCCCCCACGGTAGATCCCAGCAGTCTGGCAGAATGTGTGTTCAGAGAACTCTCTACTCCCCATGTTTATACAACTGTAAGTTACGATGCCGATCTCAAGCGCTACGTTCCCCGGCCTCAAGTGCAACAACCTGTAGATTATCTAGACCGTCAAATTACTTGGTCATCTAAGGATGTCATCCTCGTCACGGGTGGAGCAAAAGGCATTACTGCCGAGTGTGCCCTGGCTCTAGCTAAAGACACAGGTATCCGTGTGGCACTTGTAGGACGTTCACCTCATCCCGATGACAACATTCAACAAAGTAGTAGTTCTGATATTACCCGTACTCTTGGGCGCTTTTATGCGGAAGGACTAACCTGCCACTACTATGCATGTGACGTTGCTGACTACCAAGCAGTAGTAAATCTCTTGCAAAAAGTCAGACAAGAGCTAGGTGAGATATCAGGAGTAATTCATGGAGCCGCCCTCAATAAGCCAAGACTGATTGAGCAAGTTTCTACAGAAGCAGCATTTGATGAAATCAGTCCTAAACTTCTCGGTTTGATTAATCTATACAAAGCACTGGAAGCTACACCACTGAAGCTTTTCGCCGGTTTTTCCTCGGTCATCGGCTTTACAGGAATGCAACGCAATGCTTGGTATGGCTTCTCTAATGAAACTTTGGATCTGATTTTACGCCGTTTTAAAGCTCAATACCCTCAAACCGCCGTGATTTCAATGGCATATAGTGTCTGGGAAGAGGTAGGAATGGGAGCGCGGATGGGCAGCGTTCGGAGCTTGAACAAAATGGGTATTAGTGCCATTCCCAAAGATGCAGGCGTTAGTCGATTCTTGCATCTAATCAAAAATGAACCCGCAGATTTGCGAGTTGCGATCGCAGCACCAATGCAAACCTTAGCTGCTTTTGAATCGAGTGGTTTTGATACCTGGTATCCAGGATTGTTCTCACCTCCTGCTTCGTCGAAGTTTTTAGAGAAGATTCTGATTTATCAACCAGGTGTAGAGGTTGTTCTGAGAGCGCACCTCAGTCTTGAGCAGGATTCATACTTACAGGATCACCTCTATAAAGGTTCATATCTGTTCCCGACTGTATTCGGTTTGGAAGCTATGGCCCAAGCAGTTGCCTATGTCACTGGCAAAGATTCCTTACCAACTGTGCAGATAAAAGATATTCGTTTGGAACGTCCGATTGTTGTAGCTCCTGACAAAGGAGTGGACATAGAAATTCATGCAGAGGTACTTGAGCGAGAACTAAAAAACGATCCACAGCAAGTTTATGTAACTATCAAAACCGAACAGACAGGATTTGCCATCAGCCATTTTTCAGCCACATTTTTACTAGGTGTTGAAATTAATTCATCTGTAGAACAGGTTGAACTTCCAGAAGTACCTCTAGATATTGAGCCGAAAGCGGATCTTTATAGTTGGTTACTGTTCCAAGGCCCCAAGTTTCAGCGTTTACAACAGATTTATAGCCTGAATTCCCACAGGTGTGTATTCAAAACCCACAGAAACTTGTATTCTGCCCAGGAGCAAGAACAATCTTTAGATAGAGCGCAAGGGCCTTTCTTGCTTGGAGATCCTTATTGCAGAGACTCATTGCTGCAAGCTGGACAACTAGTAATTCCGCAGGATCTTTGTTTGCCCATCCGCATCGACAGTCTTGAAATCGATCGATCGGATCGAGATGAAACTGGTTCATATATTGGTGTTACCACACCCCAAGGGAGAAAAGGTCAACAGTATCACAGTAATGTTTTTCTTTTAGCTCCCGATGGGCGTGTTATGGAAAGACTCAGTAGCTATCAATTGCGGATATTAGAACACCGTGAAGAGAATCCCACTGCTGAAGATTTGGCCGATCCCAGCCAGAGGGATGAACAGATTCTTTACAGAGAATTGAGCAATCGATCGCCTTTATTCAAAGTCGTTGCACCAGAGATATCATTGGCTTATCTTCCTGGTATCCATGCACTATTACCCACGGAACGTCATCAACTGGAATTACCTCTATTCCATAGAGCGATCGCTCAACTGCTGAACAATAATGCTAATCTCATATCCAAAGTACGGATTCAGTGGACGGAATCTGGTAAACCAGTAGTTGTAGGACTCGCAGAAGAAAAAATAGAAGTATCGCTTTCCCATGACGAACGTGTTTGTTTCTGTGTTGCCGGTCGAGGAGTCCAGGGTTGTGATATTGAACCGATAACTCATCGCAGTGTAGAAGATTGGGTTGCCTTACTAAGTTCTTCTCGATACCCATTAATCCAACAGCTAGAAAGCAAAGACTCGGTAGATCGGGCTGGTACGCGAATTTGGACAGCTATAGAAGCCTTGCGTAAGGCGACTAAGGCAAAAGACATTAACCTAGCGATCGAACGCATAGAAGGGGATAGCATTTTATTCAGTGATGTGACTGCTAACAGTCAACTTAAAGTTCTCACTTTTCCCATTCAACTGACACGCAGCCCTGAAAGAATAATTGCCCTAGTTGTTGTCCCATTCCGCTCTTTAAATTGGATTGCTGGCTCAATTTAACTAACTTTAATCAATCAAAAATCTGCTCGCTGAGCAAAACTTTTAGTCAACGAAATAGGAAATGTCAGTGAACAACACAACTCAGTCTCAAGCTTACGATGTCGTCATTATGGGTGCTGGGATCGCTGGAGTATGTCAAGCTCGTCACTTGCTGCTGAATATTCCCAACATCAAAATCGCCTTAATCGATCCACGTCCTGAAGAACGGACTGAAAAAGATTTAAAAATTGGTGAGTCAACTGTCGAAGTTTCTACTCTCTTTTTCGGCAAAGAATTAGGTCTTTATGATTACTTAATTGAGAATCATCCACCAAAATTTGGACTAAACTATCATTGGCCCAAAGACCCAAAAAATACCCAGACCATTGATGACTACTATCATGTCTGGTCTATTAAACAACCCCCGCTAGCTTCCGTTCTCATGAACCGCGCCAAGTTCGAGCGGGATGTCTTGAAAATGAATAAAGAGATGGGAGTTGACTTTTACAATGGTCGTGTAGTCAACGTTGATTTAGGCTCTGGTGATATCCCAAACAATGTTAAGGTTAAAGTAGGTAATGACTACCTAGAACTTACAACCAAGCATCTTATTGATGCAGCAGGACGTAAATTTATCATTGGTCAGAAAACAGACAATCTCCTCTTTGGCCCTGAGAAACTCGCTGGTCTTAATAATGGTTCTGCATGGGTACGGGTTAAAAATGTCGATCGCACCATTTTTCACAGTGGTTACGATCCTACAGGTGCTACATGTAGCCATTACTATGCCACTAATCACATGATGGGTCATGGCCATTGGATCTGGGTCATTCCTACAGATACTCAGACTATGGAATTGTCAGTAGGGGTATCTCATCATCATGAAGTTATTCCAGCGCAGAGCGTTAACACCAAAGAAAAGTTTTATGCTTTTTTAGAATCAAATCACAACATTCTTTACCAACTAGTCAAGAGTGGAGAAGATATTGACTTTCATTACTTACCAAGGGTGGCACACAAGAGTAAAACTCTGTTTTCTCCAGACAATTGGTATGTAATTGGTGATGCAGCTGCCATCTTCGATCCTTTCTATTCCTTAGGAATGGTAATGATGACATTTCAAATGGAAAGTGTCACAGAAATTATCCGAGCAAAATTAGCAGGTGAACCGGATGCAGAGAAGAAGCGGGCTGTGTATAATGCATACAATCTTGGGTATGTAGAATCTTGCAATCATCTTCTCCACGACCACGCCAAACAACTTGGTCATGCTAGTATCATGAGCTGGCGCGTCTATCTAGAAAATATGTGGTGGTTCGGGATGATTGTGCCTTTGTATGTTGGCAAATGGCATTTAGATTTGAAATTTCTCCGCAGATTTAGCCAACAAAGTCGTCAAGTGATCAGAACACTGATGTCTCATGTGTATGAACAATTCAATGAACTCATAGAAAAAGATGCTAATATTGGCATGATGTATGTTCACCGAGGGCAGCAATTACCTTTCGGTTACTACATGACCCAAGAATTTGATAGCTATTTGCAAAACACAAAATACGAAGCTCAAAGATGCAATGTTTTTGCATACATGAAAAACATTTACTTCTTTGTTGCTCTTTGGTATCTCAAATTCCTGTGGAAAGGTTTTGGACTAAAAGGTGTGTTGTCACCAAGGAATCTAAAACATGTTTTTGCTTTACTCAATGCATCTGCTCAATCTAGCTGGGACGATCTAATTTACCGACGCAAGACCAAAGGTATGGCAGCTAATAGTGAAATTGCTAGGGTGACAGAAGAGTTCAAGAGTTATAGACATCAACCTGAATTGGAGCCTTGGATCAAGAGTAAGAGTGCTGAATCTCAAAAATTGCAAGAGCAAGAGCTAGTCACATCTGAGTTATAGCAATCCTATCTAGTAGGCCTTAATTTTCCCAGCACTAAAGTGCTTACTACAAACTGTTCATTTCTAGCTTAGAGATTGTATTTAAAAGTAGCTGCAAAACGTCTACTTTTAAACATTCTCCAAAAGAGTCACCTGCTTCTGCTCATAAAGAAGTCCAGAGAAGACACAAAGGAAAGAAGTAACTCAAAATTCCTGAAGTTTTCGACGAAATTTTTCAAATTCATCAAATTTTCTAGTTAGCGAAAAGGAAAATGCAATGAACAACACTCAGTGCCAAACCTATGATTATGATGTAGTAATTATGGGTGCTGGATTGGCGGGAGTATGTCAAGCTCGCCACCTACTACTTAATGTTCCTAATATCAAAATTGCTTTGGTCGATCCTCGTCCTGAAGAACGGACAGAAAAGGATTTGAAAGTGGGTGAGTCAGCGGTTGAAATCTCTACCCTGATGATCTGCAAGGAGTTGGGTCTTTATGACTACATGGTTGAGCATCATCCGCCAAAATTTGGTTTAAACTTTCATTGGCCTAAACATCCAGAAAGTACAGAAAACATTAATGACTATCATCATCTCTGGGCTATTCGGCAACCACCATTGGCTTCTGTTCTGATTCACCGCCCCAAATTTGAGCGGGATGTGCTGAGGATGAATCAGCAGATGGGTGCTGTCTTTTATCAAGGTCGTGTTGTTGATGTTGACCTAACGTCTGGGGATGGCCTGAACGTGGTGAAAGTCAAACTCGATCGGGAGTATATCGAACTTAAAGCCAAACATGTTATTGATGCGGCAGGACGCAAGTTTATCATCGGTCGCAAGACAGATAATGTGTTATTTGGCCCTGAAAACGTCCGTGGTGTTAACAATGGTTCAGCATGGATGCGCGTTAAAAATGTCGATCGCACTATCTTTCACAGTGGTTACGATCCTTTAGTTTCAACTTGTAGCCACTACTATGCTACTAATCACTGGATGGGACACGGACATTGGGTTTGGATGATTCCTACAGATACGCAAAATATGGAGTTGTCAATCGGATTAGTCCACCATCACGACTATATTCAGGCCCAGACTGTCAACACTAAAGAAAAGTTTTATGCTTTTCTAGAAGCAAACCATAACATCATGTATCGACTGCTCAAGAGCGGAGAGGAAATTGATTTCCATTACTGGCCCAAGCTAGCGCACAAGAGCAAGACCATACTCTCAAAAGATAACTGGTATGTAATTGGTGATGCAGCAGCTATCTTCGATCCCTTCTACTCGATGGGAATGACGATGATGTCCTTTGAAATAGACACCATTACAGAAGTGATTCGTGCCAAGTTAGCAGGTGAGCCAGATGCAGAGAAGAAGCGGGCGGTTTACAACGGCTTTAATTTAGGGATGATCGATCGCAACAATCTTCTTGTCAGCCATCATCCTAAGCATCTTGGTAATGCTAGCATCATGAGTCATCGCATGTTCATCGAAAACATGTGGTGGTTTGGGATGATGATTCCTTTGTATGTCGGTAAGTGGCATTTAGATTTGAAATTCCTGGCAAAAATTAAGCAACCAGGTCGTGTATATATTACCGAAATATTAACTGCTGTCTATCAACAGTTAACAGAGTTGGCAGAGAAGAACGCCAACATCGGGTTTATGTACACCCATCGAGCAGATGAATTGCCTTTTAATTACATAATGAGCCGGGATTTTGACGAATACATCCACCTCACCAAATACGAACCCCAACGAACTAATGTTTTTGTATCAATGCAATATACTCACTTTTTTGTTGCTATTTGGTACCTTAAGTTCCTGTGGAAGGGTTTTGGATTAAAAGGTTTATTAGCACCACAAAATCTTAAGCACATTTTTGCTTTGCTAAAAGCATCTGCTCTAGCTGGTTGGGATAATTGGATTTTCAAATTGAAAACCAAAGGTGTGCCAGACAACAGTATCACTGCAAAAGCTAGAGAAGATTTCAAGAGTTACCAACACCAACCCGACTTGCAGCCCTGGATTAGTTTGGCTAATGAAAAGACGTTACCAAATGGGACTCATGAATTCTCAAGCTTAAAGGACAAAAATACACTCAAGGTTCCAGAATTAGTAACGTTGCCAGCAGAAATCAAGTCTTAATTTTAGCTGGAGAATAACAACAAATATGAAAATGGCAGTTGAGTTTTAAGAGGTTGTTTTAAAAGTCCTTTTATCGGTATCAAAACGTTCTAGATCCCTCTAAATCCCCCTTAAAAAGGGGGACTTTGATTCCAGTTCCCCCCTTTTTAAGGGCTAGGGGGGATCAATAAGTGCCTAAAATCACAGCCAACCACTTTTAAAACATCCTCTAAGACTTATACATTTAACTACTGCCATTCTTTCTTTCAATTACTGCATAACTACTGTTTAACACCTAAAAAGCCATGCTAACTCAAGTAGATTATAATGAAATTGAATATCAGCAACAGTTTTTTCAGACTGGTAAAACCAAAAATCTTGATTTTCGGATTCAACAACTGAAAATTCTTCAACAGGCAATTGAGAATAATAAAGATAATATTGTTCAAGCTTTAAAAGCTGATTTGCATAAATCAGGCTTTGAAGCTTATTTTGAAATAATTGGAGTTTTAGAAGAAATTAAATATGCTCTCAACAATATTAGAGCATGGACAAAACCACAGAAAGCTGCTACTCCCTTTTATCAGTTTCTTTCTTCTGCCCAAGTTCGTTCTGAACCTCTTGGTGTGATTCTGATTATTGGCCCTTGGAATTACCCATTTAATTTAATTTTTGCGCCATTGGTGGGTGCGATCGCTGCTGGGAATTGTGCGATCTTAAAACCATCAGAAATAGCTCCTTATACTTCTGAAGTCATAGAAAAAATAGTTCGCGAAAATTTCGATCCATCTTTTATTGAAGTGATTGAAGGCGGTATTGAAACCAGTCAAGAACTATTGTCACAAAATTTTGATCGGATCTTTTTTACTGGTGGCACTGAAGTTGGTAAACTTGTAATGGCAGCCGCCGCTAAAAATCTAACTCCAGTTACCCTTGAGCTAGGTGGAAAAAGTCCTTGTATTGTTGATGAAAATATTCATCTTGAACATACAGCTAAAAGAATTGTTTGGGGTAAATTCTTTAATGCAGGTCAAACTTGTACTGCACCTGATTATCTGTTAGTAAATCGCAAAATTAAACAAGATTTATTGACTAACATTAAAAAACAAATACAAATTTTTTACGGCGACGAACCTTCAGTAAGTAAAAGCTATGCTAGAGTCATAAATCAAAAACATTTCCGCCGTCTTTTGCAATTATTAGAAAGTGGTAATATTTTAGTGGGAGGAGAAACCAATTTAGAGAATCTTTATATTGCTCCTACTATTATCGATCGAGTCTCTTGGCAAGACAAGATCATGCAAGAGGAAATTTTTGGGCCGATTCTTCCTGTTCTAGAATATACAGATTTATCAGAAGCGATCGCTCTTGTAAATCGACAACAAAAACCCCTTGCTTTATACTTCTTTTCTAGTAATAAAAAAAATCAAGAGCGGATTTTGCAAGAAACTGTCTCTGGTGGAGTCTGCATTAACGATACCGTTATGCATTTGACTGTTCCTTCTTTACCTTTTGGTGGAGTTGGTGCTAGTGGAATGGGTCGTTATCATGGTAAGGCTGGCTTTGATAACTTTTCTTATCAAAGAGGCATATTAAATAAATCTTTTCTGATTGATTTGAAATGGAGATATCCTCCTTATCCAGAGAAAAAGAAACACTAAGGACTTCTAAATAAAAAATATACCATCGCTATAGAGGCAGGGGGCAGGGGGCAGGGAGCAGGGGAAAGAAAATCGTTTTGATTCGGTGAAATTGGATAATTTATTTCTTGGAAGTTCCTAAGTAATAATATTCTCAACCAAGTTATTGTGAATTTCTAATCTAGTAATCAAGTAGTCTTGACTATGATCGTCGCAAAAGAAATTAGTCCCTATCTTACAGGTAACTTTTCTCCAATACAAACAGAAATCACAGCCAATGACCTGCCGATAATTGGAGAATTACCAACTGATTTATCAGGAATATTTGTCCGCAATGGCCCTAATCCTCAGTTTTCTCCCAAAGGTGATTACAAGTGGATTGATGGAGATGGGATGTTGCATGGGGTGGAGATTAATAATGGTAAAGCCACTTACCGCAACCGCTATGTCCAGACACGGGGATTTAAACTGGAACAGAAAGTAGGTCGAGCCGTCTGGACAAGTCTGATGGAATCGCCACAACTTCACAACCCTCCCAATAATCTTTTCAGTCCGTTCAAGAATACTGCTAACACTGGCATAGTGTGGCACGCAGGCCAACTATTGGCACTTTGGGAAGGAGCCGAACCATACGAAATTACGATACCTGACTTGACAACAATCGGGCCATTCACTTATGGAAATCAACTTAATTCTCCCTTCACCGCTCACCCCAAAGTTGATTTTGTAACTGGGGAAATGATGTTTTTTGGATATTCTCTACTAGAGCCACCTTATTTAAAGTACAGCGTGGTTTCATCTGAAGGAGAGTTACTAAGAACAGTTCCGATTGATTTGCCTACAGGGGTGATGATGCATGACTTTGCCATCACTGCAAATTACACAATATTCATGGATTTGCCCCTGACATTTAGCTTAGAAAGGCTACAACGCAGAGAACCAGCTTATATGTTTGAACCAAATCTGCCCAGCCGTTTTGGTATTATTTCCCGTCATAGCGATGGCAGAAATATCCGCTGGTTTGAAGTTTCTACCTGTTATGTTTTACATATTCTCAATGCCTATGAAACAGAAGATGAAGTCGTCATCATTGCTTGTCGCACAGATGATGCTCAACTGCTGAACATACCGACAAAAACAAACTTACGTCACAATCAGATTAATAAACCGCAGTTATATGGCTGGCGATTCAATCTCCGCACAGGTGCAGTCCAAGAAGGAATAATTGATGATTTAGCTTCAGAATTTCCTAGTTTAAATCAGCAATTTGTCGGAAGACGGAATCGATACGGCTATACAGCCAGAATGGTGCAGGAACTGCTACCTGTATTTACTTTAGATGCACTCATTAAGTATGACTTTGCCAATGGTTATTCTCAAGTCCATGAGTGGGGGACTGGTCGCTATGGAGGAGAGGCAATATTTGTCCCCCGTTCCAACGCGACTCAAGAGGATGATGGTTGGTTGTTAACTTTCGTTTACGACACACCTACAAAAACCTCAGAGCTAGTAGTGGTAAATGCCCAAGATATCACAGATAAACCTGTAGCCCGCATTCTTCTACCCCAGCGAGTTCCTTACGGTTTTCACGGAACTTGGATTCCAGAAAAATCAATGCATCCAGCTTTTTAAATCAGGAGAAAGATGATGATTCAAGACGCTTGGCAATCAAGTTTGAATAAAGCAACACTACCAACAGATTTGATAGCTACTTGGGCTGAACGCGATGTGCAAGAAAGTGATGGTGGTATACAGAAACGATTAGAACAAGTTGGTCGTTCATTAATGAAAGGATACCATACAGCTATTACTGATGAATTAGAAGCGATCGCCCCCAAGTTAAATGAAATCGATGAGGAGTTGCGGGGATTTGCTTACGAAGGTGTCGGTATGGGACTAGCACAACGCGATTTTCTGACACCCACTAGCCAAAATCGGATAGCCACATTTGTTGCAGGTGATGGTGCAGCTTATGCAAACATGGTTTATGTGGGTTTGGGTTTGATGTTAGCTAGAGTTGGGCGACCTATCGAACCGCATTTGCAAAGACTTGATAACGCTAAGGGTTGGTTATTAGTCGATGGCTACGGCTACTATCAAGGTATGTTCTACTGGCGAGACTCACTCAATCATCAGGTAATCTCGCAACCCATTTCTGGTTATACCCGCAGTGTCTTTGACCAAGGTTTAGGTCGTAGTATTTGGTTTGTCGATGGTGGCGATGTCAATCGCATCGCACGCACGATTAATGCCTTTTCACTCGATAGGCGAGAAGACTTGTGGGGTGGTGTAGGTTATGCCTGTGCTTACGCTGGTGGTGCAAAACGTGCAACCATAGAAGCCTTAGGAAATACAGCAGGTGCTTATCGCTTGCATTTAGCGCAGGGTACTGCTTACGCTGCTAAGTCCCGTCAATGTCTTGGCAACCAGTCAGTCTATACAGAATTGGCTTGTCAGGTGTTGTGGGGAGTGAGTGCTGATGCAGTAGCTGACAGTTTAGCCACTAATGGCGAAACTCCAGAATCTCGCTTATGGCAGCATTACCGGGCCCGGATACCTCATCCAGTTAGAGCAACCTTAGCAGCTTAGTATTTATTGCTTCACAAGGATAATTTAGATAATGCAAATTAAAGCAAATGAGGCCAACACCTTAATGGCTGATACTTGGGGCCAACGAGGAATTCAAAACAGCGATGCTGGAGTGCAAGAACGGTTAAGCAAGATTGGTAGTACAGTTTTACAAGGATATCATGTAGCGATCGCTAGTGAAGATTTAGGAGCGATCGCTCTTAAAATGAATGAAATCGATGCAGAGTTGCGAGGATTTGCTTACGAAGGCGTAGGCATGGGTCTAGCGCAACGCGACTTACTCACACCCAGCAACGAAAATCGCATGGCAACTTTTGTTGCAGGTGATGGTGCAGTTTATCATAACTGGGTTTATGTGGGTTTGGGTTTGATGTTGGCTCGTGCTGGACTGCCTATCAAGCCGCATTTAGAAAAACTCAACTTTGCTAGAAATTGGTTAGCAGTCGATGGCTATGGCTACTATCAAGGTATGTTCCATTGGCAAGACTCACTTGATAATCAAGTCATCTCGGAACAAATTTCTGGTTATGCTCGCAGTGTTTTTGACCAAGGTTTGGGTCGCAGTATTTGGTTTATCGGTGGTGGCGATGTCAATCACATCGCACGTACCATTGATACCTTCGCACCAAATAGACGGGAAGACTTATGGGGTGGTGTAGGTTACGCCTGTGCTTACGCTGGTGGTGCAGAACGTGCAACCATAGAAGCCCTAACAAATACAGCAGGTGTTTACCGATTTCAATTAACCCAAGGAACAGCTTATGCTGCCAAGTCCCGCCAATCTCTTGGTAATCACTCAGTTTACACAGAATTAGCTTGTCAGGTGTTGTGGGGAATGGGTGCTGATGCTGTAGTTGAGAGTTTAGCGGCCAATGGCGAAGCACTAGAATCTCAGACTTGGCAACATTACCGAGCGCGAGTTTTTCATCCAGTTAGAACGACCCTAGCAGTTTAGTACAAAATTATACACGTTGATAAAGTTTTCAGAAATGCTCTCCCAAGAAACTATTGCTCAACAAGGACAATCAAGATGATACAACAAGCTTGGCAAATCAGCGCCGAACAAGCTAGGGCACAGATGAAAGCTAATTTGGCGGGACGTAAGGTAATGGTGAGAGATCCGAAAGTGCCACAGCGATTTGGACATACTGCTGAAGGTATGTGGCAAGGATACCATGCAGCGATCGCTGATGAAGAACCAGAGGCGATCGCCGCCAAGCTAAATGCAATTGACTCCGAGTTGCTAGGATTTGCCTTAGAAGGTGTAGGTATAGGTCTTGCTGAACTAGATGCACTCAAACCCCAGAAGCAGAATCGAGTCCAGGCTTTTCTCGAAGGAACCACAGCAGCTTATCAGACTATGGTTTATCTGGGAGTAGGTTTGGGACTAGTTCGGTATAAACTCCCTATTGAGCCATATTTAAATCAACAGCACCCCGGAGGATGTTGGCCAGTAGTTGATGGTTATGGTTTCAATCATGGTATTTATTACTGGCAAGACTACATAGACGGTCAAGCTATTCCTGTGCAACTTTCTGGTTATCTGGGCCGCGTCTTTGACCAAGGTCTAGGTCGCAGCATTTGGTTAGTAGATTGTGCTGATGTTAACCGAATTGCGACGACTATAGACGCTTTTTCCGCCACAAGACAGGCAGACCTTTGGGGAGGTATTGGTTACGTTTGCGCTTCGGTTGGTGGTGCAGAACGCTCAACTATAGAAGCTTTAGGAAAAGTAGCTGGCGATCGTGTGTCTGAGTTGGCTAAAGGAGCTACTTGCGCCGCCAAATTCCGTAAATTGCTTGGCAACCAAGCTGGCTACACGGGATTAGTGAGTGAAATATTGTGCAGCATGGCAGCTGAAGCAGGAATTGAGATTAAAGACACTCCTCTAAAAAGCTTACCAAACAATAGTGCAGAACCAGACCAACAAATCTGGCAACACTACCGAGAATATCTGCTTGTATAAATAAAAGTTACAAGCATTAAATTTAAAAGTTTTTTTAAAGGGCAATACAAATATCTTGTATATTTGCCACAAAATTGCTATTAAAAGTGCCTCTAAATTCACACTATTAATCTGACATTTTTGGCAAATTTACCTAATCTTAAGCTCTCCTTAATTTCGCAAGAAATAAACCCAAAATATACCTAATGTTAAATCTTTCTTAATTTACAAAAAAATCAAAGCATTGTATGATTCTAAACAAGCCAGCAGACCACTCCCGAAATTGTTTAAAAACCGCAGATATTAATTATTAGGTGGTTTGAAAAGAGCATTAAAGGCTCTACAAAGATTTAGGTGACATACATCTATAACATTCCCAATGAATGGATCAAATTGAATAATTTCAAGCCTGAAACTCTTTGGTAGAAGAAACTCGCTCCAACAGCATCGGACTACGCTGGTCATTAATATTCCACAAACAAAGAAATAAAAAATATGGCGAAACCTAAAACAGTAATCCCACAACTACTAGATGAAACTTCCATATCTACAAACCCTTACACTGGCAAAGTAACATCTAACGGCACAATTTTCATCGCTACTCCCAATCCAATTTATGCACCAACTGGTGAGGCTTTTATTGGCACTCCAGGTAATGACAAAATCAACACAGAAGCATTAACTAGCAATAATGTTTTATTCGGTCTTGGTGGCAATGACCGTCTATTAAGTGGTATTGGGAATGATGTTTTAGTCGCTGGTGCTGGAAATGACTTTGTAAACGCAGGTGATGGAAATGACCTAATTTTTGGTGACTTTAATTCTAATGGAGACCTCGACTTTGGTCAGGAAGGAAATGACACCCTAAATGGCGGTGGTGGGGATGATGTTTTCTTGGGTGGCGCTGGCAATGATATCTTGAATGGTGGAACCGGAGATGATAACATCGCTGGTCAAGATGGCAATGATGCCATCAATGGCAATGCTGGTGACGATCTATTTACTGGTGGTTTAGGTAACGACACTATTCGTGGTGGCGCTGGAGATGACCGAGGTCTTGCTGGTCCAGGCGATGACCTCTTCTATGGTGGTGACGGTAACGACCGACTCGGCGGTGATACTGGCGACGACACACTCTACGGTGGTGCTGGAAACGACCTACTGATTGGCAATGTTGGCAACGACTTAGTATCAGGTGGTAACGGCAACGATTGGATAGTAGGCTCTAACCCCTATCCCCCAGAATTAGGATTAGGACTACCCGAAATTGATACCTTAACGGGCGGTAGCGGCAGCGATATCTTCTTCCTGGGAGAATTCACCATAGGTCAAAACACCAAAGTATTTTACGACAAATTAGGTAATCAAGATTACGCTTTGATTACTGATTTTAATGTCAAAAAGGACTTTATTCAGTTACCAGAAAGTCTCCAAACCATAATAGGATTGGGGCCAACAGCTGCTGGTCTGCCCAAAGGAACAGCTATCTATGCTAACAGAAATGGTGTGAACGATCTGATTGCCATAGTTGCTGGTGTGACACCTCAACAATTAGGATCTAGTGGTCGCTTCATCTTTGGTAATCCAACCCCCAACTCCACACCAGGGACAGGAGTTTTCACAGGCTCTGATGCTTCCGAAGGTTTCATCGGTACTCCGGGCAATGACACAATTTTTACCTTGGGCGGCAATAACACCACATTTGCCCTTGATGGGGATGACCGCCTCTTTGGTGGTGCCGGTAATGACGATTTTATCTCCGGGGCTGGAAACGACTTCGTTGATGCAGGTGCTGGTAACGACCTAATTTTTGGCGACTTTGACCTCAATGGCGACCTCGACTTTGGTGTAGAGGGAAATGATACTCTCTTGGGTGGTGCTGGCAATGATGTTTTCTTTGCTGGCGGTGGTAATGATTCCATTAATGGTGGAATCGGTAATGATGACATTGCTGCTCAAGATGGTAATGACACCATTAATGGTGGCGAAGGCAATGATAACATCCTTGGTGGTTCAGGCACAGATTTGATCTATGGTGATGCTGGCAACGATAAAGTCTTTGCTGGTTCAGGCAACGATATCCTCTATGGAGGTGATGGAGCTGACCGACTTGGCGGTGATACCGGCGACGACAAAATCTTTGGTGAGTCTGGGAATGATATTCTCATCGGCAATCTTGGCAGTGACACTCTCTCTGGTGGCGACGGTAATGACCGATTATTTGGCTCTAACCCCTTCCCTCCAGAACTGGGACTAGGCAAACCTGAGATTGATATTTTAACTGGTGGTAGCGGTAGCGATATCTTTTTCCTTGGTGAATTCACCGTAGGTAAAGATAGTGCAGTCTACTACGACAAACTAGGTAATCAAGACTACGCCCTGATTACTGACTTCAATCTCAAGGAGGATTTTATTCAACTACCTGAAGATATCCAAATTACTATTGGACTAGGCCCAGTTCCTGCTGATTTGACAGGTGTACCGCAAGGAGCCGGAATCTATTCTAACAATGACCTAATTGCTGTAGTTGCTGGTGTTGGGCCTCAACAGTTAGCAGCTAGTGGTCACTTCCTGTTTGTCTAGATAATGCAGATTTAGATTCTAGATTGTGTTCTTAATATAAGGAGGGGTGGTAAAGCAGTAAACCACCCTTGCTTATCACTTGTTTTAATGACCAATCGCAAATATTTGTGAAATCAAAGATTGTGAGCGAGTGACGAAACCCTTGTTAGTTCCGAGCAGACATGGGTTGAGTACACATTTGGCTCTCCCTCCTTGTGCTTTCTTTGGTTAACTTGTGTGTATTTATTTGGGCAAAAGCCGCTCGTGTAGGAGATTGATTATGTCCCGGCTCATAAAACGCCGTCATTTTCTTCAGGCAAGTATTGCAGCTACCACCAGCATAGGTATATCTGCCATTCGTGGTTCTGCTTTTAATAGTGAAGAATATGTTGAGGCGATTGTTATTGGGAGCGGTTTTGGTGGAGCAGTCGCATCATTACGCCTGGGTCAGGCAAAAATTGAAACAATCGTACTAGAGCGTGGGCGAAGATGGCCAATCACTGATGCAGGCAATACTTTCGCTACATTTGAGAAACCAGATGGCCGTACTACTTGGCTTAGTCCGACTACAGTTTTAAGAGGATTTGACCCAGTTTCTATTGATGTTTATACTGGCGTGCTTGATGCCAAGGTAGGCAATGGTATTACTGCTTATCGAGGAGCAGGCGTTGGAGGTAGTTCCCTTGTCTATAGTGCTGTTACCTATCAGCCAGATCGAGAAATATTCTATAAAGCCTTTCCACGTAGTATCAACTACGAAGAATTAGATAAGGTTTATTACCCACGGGTGCGTTCTATTCTTAACCCAGCTTCTATACCAGACGACATTTTACAAACTGATTACTATTTAGCAAGTCGCATTTTCATAGAGCAGGGAGCTAAGGCTGGTCTAAAAGTCCGCAAGCACAGCATGGCAGTTAATTGGGATATCGTTCGTCAGGAAATTACAGGTCAGAAAGTTCCTTCTGCTATTAATGGTGTATTAATTTATGGGGCAAACAGTGGTGCAAAAAATAGCTTAGACAAAAATTACTTGAAGATGGCAGAAGCCACTGGTCACGTCGAAATTCGACCTTTGCATGTGGTAACTAGGATAGAGGAATTAAATAACGGACGTTTCCAAATTGTTTGTAATCAAATCAATGAGCAAGGTATGATAGTTGGACAAAAATCTTTGATTTGTCGCTATCTATTTTTAGCAGCTGGTTCGATTGGAACTACTGAACTGTTACTACGTGCCAAGGTTAATGGCACATTACGCCGCTTGAATAAGTATGTAGGACAATTTTGGGGAACTAACGGTGATGCACTCAGTGCTGTCATCAACAAATATCCAACTAATCCTTCACAAGGCGGCCCAGCAACATCAGTAATTGAACATTTCGATAATCCTATTGCTCCGGTGATTATCGAGCAAACTCCTCTTCCTAATTTACAGAATGGTGTCATTGCTTCCCTTGGTCAGGCAATTGCTAAACCGGAGGGCTATTTCACTTACAATGCTTCTACCCAGTCGGCTGATTTGTTTTGGCCCACCAACTCAGCTAACAACCAAAAAAATTCTCAGGCTTTGCAATATACATATAAATTGCTCGACAGAGCCAATGATACAACTATTGCAGGTAAACCCGACTCTGGTCTTACAACTCACCCCCTTGGTGGTGCAGTTATGGAGAAAGTCTGCAATACCTATGGTCAGGTATATGGTTATCCTAATTTATTTGTTGTTGATGGTTCGATGATTCCAGGTTCAGCAGGCGCTAATCCTTCGTTAACTATTGCAGCTTTAGCAGAACGATGCATGGATAAATTCTTGTTGCATAGGATTAGGTAGTACTGAGATTTATTCCAAGAGGAGACTTATTGCAAAAATCATTTTTTTGCGATCTTATTTGCGCGAAGTAAGAAGATTGCAAGAGACTTCATGAGATGCGATCGCAAGAAACAATGACCATAATCTCGGAAAATTTTTGCGTTTTTTCAGCCTCTATTTTCAAGACAGGTCTACTGATTATTAGAAAATTATCAGTTGCCATCATTTGATGGAAAGATGCAAAAAAAAGTCTCAACACTTCTCTGGCTAGGAAAAATATGTCTGAGAAAACTCTGACCAACGCTGTTGAAGATATATCTCAACATCAGGCTCTGACACAGCAGATCAACGTCGTTCAGGTAGATTTAGAAGAATTACCAGATATTGCTCAAGAGAAGTTATCATTCGATATTTTTTCGAGTGCGATCGCTATCAGCAACCTAATTCTTCAATCGGGCAAATTATTCTTCACAAATACTGCTCAAGAATTAAAAATAAATTGGCTATTCATCCGACGCGATATTACAATGTCAATTGTGCCTGGATTGTTATTTACTATAACTGCTTTAGTAAATTATCCTCCCAACTCTTTGGCTAATGTTATATCGATATTAGCTGGTAGTTTAATCTATTTTTGGTTATGTATTACGTCATTTTGTATATCCAATCAAATCACCGATATCGAAGAAGACAAAATCAACAAGCCAGACCGTCCATTAGTCCAAGGCATCATTTCTGATGGCGGCGCTCAGATTCGCGGGTATATATTTATGATGCTATTTACAGCAGTAGCTTGGTGCTTAGGAGTAATTGAATGGGCAATTTTATGGCAGTTCAGTTTTATTGCTCATAACAACCTGGGTGGTGCAAAACATTGGATGACCAAAAATGTTTTCAGCGGATTTGGAATCATGTCTGAGATGGGAGCAGCTTGGCAAATAGTAGCACCAATTTCTCCTATTGTTTGGTTATGGCTGGTGATATTATGTAGTGCCTGTATAATTCTGATATCTGTTCAAGATTTTCGTGATATTCCAGGCGATAAAGCAATTGGGAGGAATACATTTCCACTAGTATTTGGAGAGGATTTAAGTCGGATTTTAGTAAGTATTTGCTTTTTGGCGTACCCACTTTTAATCCATTTATGTTTGATGATGCCAGCAGGCAATACTTTGGTAGTTATGCTGTGGGATATTGCACTTTTCTTGTTGAGCTTTATTATTGCTGTACGATTATTAGTTTTGCGTTCTTATGCCGCCGACCATAAAACTTACTTACTCTTTACTGCTTGGTACTGCCTATTATTGACTAGTTCGATTTTCATTCTACGCGTGTAAATAGTTCAATCTATCCGTTTGGAGAATTATCCGATGGAATTAAAACTCGGCATTGCTACCGCTGGTTTTACCCTATCTATTGCTGTTATGGGTGTTAAACCTGCACAAGCTTTCGATTTTACTTATACAAACACAACAATAGGTCAACCTACATGGACTCGTCCCTTTGTCGCCAATGAAGTAAACATTCCTACTCTACCTTCAGGTATAGGTACAGTTGCTAGTTATAGTACATTCGAGTTCAAAGTTGACACTAAAGGTTTGTATAATTTTCTGAGTATTGCTACAAACCCAACAGAATGGGACAACTACTTATTTTTGTACACAGACAGCTTTAACCCAAACAACCCACTGCTAAATGCTGTCATTGGTAATGACGACTTTCCCAAAAGAGGCCGTTCTGGTTTCAATAATGTATCTTTGACTACAGATAAAAACTACTTCTTAGTAACAACAGGGTATTTTGATGCAAGTCAAGGAGTATTCGAGAATACAATCTCTGGATCTGGCAAAGTAGTCAAAACTGTTCCTGAACCACCTATTATTTTAGGTTCTGCGATCGCTATGGTTATGGGTTGGTTAATAAAGCGCTTTTCAAAAGCCTGCCAATCGGCATAATTATAAATTTTGCTCAATGCACGACAAATTAAGAGTTTTTGGTAGTATTCTGGATGTGCCTTGACCAGTAAGCACAGGACGATAGCCAATAATTGGTGTTCCCGAAAAAAATTTGCGATTTCTGTCGAAATGTCCATAAATTAAACGTCATATAATTGAGCGCGGAAAATACCAAACTCGAAATCAACTCACAACAGAGGAACTAACATGCAATACGCAATCCTAGTCTACGAAAGCGAAACCAATTTCAATAATCGTACAGATGAACAGGAGAAAGATGCTTATTGGGGCGCTTTCAGTTCCTATGCAAAGGCTCTAGCTGAAGCTGGTGCGATCGCAGGCGGTGCTGCGCTTTATCAGCCTCATGCTGGCACAACAGTGCGATTGCGCGATGGTCAACGGCATGTCCAAGACGGCCCTTACGCCGACACCAAAGAGCAACTTGGCGGTTTCTTCCTCATAGATGTACCAGATTTGGATGCAGCTCTGGATTGGGCGGCTCGTTGTCCGGGAGCCGCTGACGGTGCAATTGAAGTTAGACCTTTCTTGCCAATGACTCAAGGCTAATGACTACTGTGAATGCACGTCAAGCCGCAGAACTCGCAGCACGTAACTCATACGGGCAATTAGTTGCATATCTGGCAGTTCGCACACATGATGTGGCTGCTGCGGAAGATGTGCTTGGCGATGCATTCCTGGCTGCGTTGAAAGCTTGGCCAGAAAAAGGTGTCCCTGATAATCCAGAAGCATGGCTGCTGCTGACTGCACGGCGTCGCCTGATCGATGATGCCCGACACGCTAAGGTGAAAGCCTCAGCAGCCTATGCACTCAAGCTAATAGCTGATGATGTGCAACAGGAGACATCTTTAGAAGTTTTGTTCCCAGACGATCGCGTAAAGCTTCTATTTATCTGTGCCCACCCAGCGATTGATGCAGGTATCCGTACCCCCTTAATGCTGCAAACAGTGCTTGGGCTAAATGCTGCTCAAATTGCCTCAGCTTTTCTGATCGCCCCAGTAACAATGAGCCAACGGCTCGTCCGTGCCAAAGCTAAGATTCGAGATGCTGGTATTGCCTTCGAGTTGCCAGAAGCCAAAGATTTGGCGATGCGGTTGGATGCTGTGCTAGAGGCAATCTATGCTGCCTATAGTAATGGCTGGGAAAACGTCACTGGTGTCGATCCACGGCGCAAGGGTTTAACAGAAGAAGCAATCTGGTTGGCACGTCTGTGTGTACAACTCTTACCAGAAGAACCTGAGGCACGGGGGCTATTAGCGCTGATGTTACATTGTGAAGCGCGGCGTGATGCCCGTCGGACGAAAAACGGTGCTTATATTCCGCTTTTAGAGCAAGACGTTACACTTTGGTCGCAGCCAATGTTAAACGAGGCGGAGCGCGAACTTGCCGAAGCAGCAAAATTTAAGCAGCTCGGAAAGTTTCAGTTGGAAGCTGCTATTCAATCGACACACGCTCAACGGAGAGTGACTGAGCGCACAGATTGGCAGACTTTAGCACTTTTATATGAAGGGTTGATTCAGTTTTCGCCAACACTGGGTGCTTTAGTTGGACATGCCGCAGCGATCGCAGAAGCCAAAGGGTTGGAACAAGGTCTGGCGCTCCTCGAAGCACTCCCTGCCGAATCTGTCAAAAGTTATCAGCCATATTGGGCGCTCAAAGCTCACCTGCTTAAGCATTTGGGTCAGAATTCACAAGCTAAACAGGCTTACAGCCGTGCCATCGGTCTAGTAGAAGATTCAGCTATCCGCGAGTTTCTTGTTCGTCAATCTAGCGTTATCAGCTAATACAAATTTAAGTCGCGATCGCTCTCACAAAAAGACTTGTATCATCAAACTGTAAAAAACAGGATAAGTCAGAAATAAAACAGATTCCATAGCTCAATTTGAGAGCAAAATTGTATATTTCATAGAATTTTATTTGGCTGTATTTATTCTTGTATTTTTTATCTAAATAGGTACGACTTAAATACAATTAATATTTTTATATATAAGGATTTAACTCAATGTTAATAAACACTAAAAATGATATATATCATGCTTTTCACAAGCAATATAAAGAAATTATTCCCTCTGCTTTTGGCATCATAATTCTGTTAATTGTATGGTATTTAATCAGCTTAAATCCTGAAACATCACTGCCTTCCCCTTTTAAGGTTATAACTGATACCTGGGACTTAATTATCGATCCCTTTTTTAACAAGGGAGGTAATAACAAAGGATTGTTTTGGTTGGTTCTTGACAGCCTTGGACGAGTAATTTTTGGCTACTCCCTAGCTGCAATAGTAGGTATTCTTGTCGGTTTTATTATTAGCTTGAATAAATTTACTAGACTTGCATTCGACCCAATTATCCAACTGTTGCGCCCGGTTGCACCTCTGGCTTGGCTACCTCTTGCTCAGGCTATTTTCCTCAAACCCGATCCCTCAGCCATCTTTGTAATCTTTATCACGGCAATTTGGCCAATCATCCTTAATACTGCTTTGGGTGTGCAATTGATTCCTAGAGATTACACCAACGTTTCTAAGATTTTAGAATTCACAATTTTTGAGAACTTTTTTAAAATCTTACTGCCTGCTACACTTCCCTATATTTTTACAGGATTAAGGATTGCGCTCGGTCTATCTTGGTTAGCTGTTGTTGCATCTGAGATGTTACTTTCTTACGATGGAATTGGCTTTTTTATCGTCAATGCATACAACAACTCAGATATTAGTGAAATCATCTTGGCAATTATTTACTTGGGTGGAGTTGGTCTAATTCTAGACAAAATGATGGCTTATCTATCCTTCAAATTAACTCCACAAGAATAGCCTACTTACAGAAAAAACTTATAAGATATAAGAGGAATATAATAAATATGTCTAGTTTTGTTGAAATTAAAGCGATAAAAAAAGAATTTAAACTATCGGATGGTAGTAAAAATATTGTCCTCCAAGATATTAACCTGAAAATCATGCCGGGAGATTTTGTTTCCCTCATCGGTCATTCTGGTTGTGGTAAGTCTACCTTACTTAATATTGTGGCTGGCTTGGAGAAAGCAACACAAGGCTATGTGCAAGTTGACGGTCAATTAGTACGCAAACCTGGTTCCGATCGGATGATGGTGTTTCAGAACTATTCCCTCTTACCTTGGTTAACTGCTTGGGACAATGTTGCCTTAGCTGTTGATAAGGTAATGCGTCATAAATCCAAGAAAGAACGCTATCAGCTAATTGCTGATTCCCTGGAAATGGTGGGGCTGAAAGATGCCATTCGCAAAAAACCAACACAACTTTCTGGCGGAATGAAGCAACGAGTGGCGCTAGCACGAGCCTTAGCGATTAAGCCCAAGCTGCTACTTTTAGATGAACCATTTGGAGCTTTGGATGCTCTGACTCGTAGTTCTCTGCAAACTGAGTTGATGCATATTTGTAATACAAACGATATCACTGCCATGATGGTTACTCATGATGTAGATGAAGCACTATTGCTCTCTAATCGCGTGGTAATGTTGAAAAATGGCCCTGGTGCAACCATCGATCAAGTTTTGGAAGTGCCTTTTGTATATCCTCGATTCCCGACGGAGATTATGGATAGTACTAAATATCATGCACTCCGGCATGAGATGATGCAATTTCTGCACAGACAGCAGCAGGTTAAATATATAGAAAGCCAAGTTTTAAGCGTTTTGCCTAAATCAGTTTAGACTCTATCACACAAACTTAGCTAGTACAATATTTAAGCTAGTAATGAAAAGTTTGTAGTAAGCACTTTAGTGCTTAGAAAATTAAGGACTAAAGCTCTTAATTTTCTCCTAGTAGAATTCGTAATTACCACCATGATGGCATTTTCAATTGCATAGTTAAATTTGCTAGAAAAACATGGGGATACTGTTATAGCGTTTCCTAATCACATGAGGGACATCATAGCCCCCTCCTCGCTTGCGGGGAGGGGGTTGGGGGTGGGGTTCAGTAC
>NZ_NOLI01000075.1:0-37931 GCF_002245975.1 Nostoc sp. 'Peltigera membranacea cyanobiont' 213
GCTCGTAAAGGTATAAAACATCCCCCCATCCCCGTTCTCTCTTGATCCTTTTTTGATGGGGGAGAGTGAACAACTACATTCGAGCATCTGGTTTAATGGTTTGGTAGAGAAGATTTAATTGTGCTGGTGTAAGATAACGCACTTCTTCGTCAGAATTATGTTCCCCTTTCTCCAAGTTAGGTTTGCATCGAGGATATCTAGCTAGAGGGTTTGATTTGATATAACCCTGCTCCACGGCAAAGTTAAATAATGCAGTAATTACTGCTTGATATTTATGGTGAGTTGTAAATTTTACTTGAGACACCCCTGATAAATATTCAACCAAAATTTCATAGTCAATAATTTCAATCGACCAACGGCCATAAAGTTGAAGCAAAGGTATCAAAACATATTCGTAAGTACGAATCGTTGAGTTTGTCAGTCCTGGACGATCTAAAAACTGGGTTGTTAACGCAGCTAAAGTAATAGTCACAATCAAGACAAAAATTTAAATTATTGAAAATTTGTACACATCTTAATTTAATATTAAATGTTACAAAAATAATAATACTTTTATGGATGTATCTCTCGTAGATGTGGCTCCAAACCCGTCTGAACCGTTGGGACGGTATATTCAACGTGTCCGTGATTCCAATCGTTTAACGCAGTTGGAATTAAGTATAAAAGCGGGTATACATGTCCAAACCATACGTAAAATTGAATCTGGTGGCACATCTCGACTCAGCCAAAAAGGTAAATCGGGGTTAGCGGCGGCATTGGGCATACCCCAGGAATATCTTGATGCTGTCGTCAAACAAACACCTATTGAAGCAACAGGTGCGTTGAAATTTTGCCCCAAGTGTTGGACACCTGGCACAACACTTGACCCAATGTGGACTTCGTTACGGTCAAAATATTGCTTCGCTTGCGGTACAACTTTACGCGACCGATGTGGAAGTTGCAATGAACCAATCATGTCACTCAAATTTAAATTCTGCCCTTATTGTGGAGAATCCTATAAGCAGACGTTAAAATTACATGTTTAATAGCAAAATATTTTAATACTAAATATGCTCGATTTCAGGCATCCATAAAAATTAAATTAGATGGTCTAAAACTTGGCTACCCGCGAATTATTATCTGATATACAACGAATTCAATTTACTCAAATACCTATAGATATTAGCGACAGGGATATTGTCCGCTACTACACTTTTAACACTGATGATTTAAAAGTTATAAACAGTCGCCGTCGCGTACATAATCGTTTAGGAATGGCGGTGCAATTATGTTATTTGCGATTCCCAGGTCGGGTATGGGAATTAGGAGAAAAAGTACCGAATTCCATTTTGTCCTATGTTGCCTCACAATTGTCAGTTAAGCCGAAGTTTTTCAAAAACTATGCGGTACGAGATACCACCCGCCGGGAGCATTTAACAGAACTTCAGAAAGTTTTAGGGTATGACTCTATGAGTATATCTCACTACAAGAGACTCTCTAAATGGTTGATGAAACTGGCTTTTAACACAGACAAGGGAATTGCTTTAGTCGAAGGACTGATTGAAGAAATGCGTCGGACTAAAATAATAATTCCCGCAATGTCTACAGTTGAAAGGCTGGCTTGGGAAACACGACGACGCGCTCAAAACCAATTTTATTTATCGCTAACTAAACGCTTAACAACTATTCAAAAGAAAGAACTTGATGGTTTATTGGTAATAAATGTTGAAAAAAACCGGACTCCATTAGTTTGGTTGCGCCAACCACCTGGAGTAGCCAATCCCAAGAATTTTTTAAAAATATTAGATAAGTTTGAATTTATTCGTGATTTAAATTTAGATAGCTCATGTCTAGCTAAAGTACACCATAATCGTTTGGTGCAATTAACCCGTATTGGAGTGAAAACAACGCCTGCACACATAGCGAGATTAGATGAGCTAAGAAGATATGCTACTTTGGTTGCTTTTCTGTTAGAAACATCTGCCATATTTGTTGACACTGCAATCTCAATGCACGACAAGATGATAGGTAAATTGTTCCGTCGTAGTGAAAATCAACGTAACCAAAATTTCCAACACGATGGAAAAGCTATTAATGAAAAAGTCAGGCTCTATGCTGATATAGGAGATGCTCTAATTAACGCCAGAGAGGGAGAAGGAGATGCCTATGCTGCCATTGAATCGGTGTTAAGTTGGGATGATTTTCTGAAAAGTGTTGAAGAAGCTGGGAAATTAGCACGTCCTGCGGATTTTGATTATTTTGATTTGCTCGACAGACGTTATTCTCAATTACGTAGATATACACCAACATTACTTTCAGCCTTTGAGTTTAAAGCCAGCAATCCAGCCGCAGCTATTGTTGAAGCGTTAAATTTAATCAAAGAACTAAATGATACTAATCGCCGTAATATACCAGACGATGCACCAGTTGATTTTATCAAACCCCGATGGTTAAAATATGTGTTTAATAATGGTAAAATTGACCGTCATTATTACGAAATGTGTGTCTTAAGTGAACTCCGAGACTGTTTGCGTTCGGGGGACATTTCGGTTGTAGGTTCTCGACAGTATCAGGATTTTGAGGATTATCTTCTACCCCAAGACCAATGGCAGATTCTGTGCGATAACAATGAACTACCAGTGGCGATTACAACGGATTTTACGACTTATATTGAACAACGTCAAGAATTGTTGTTTGAACAATTCGATAAAGTGTCTGACTTACTAGCAACAGATAAACTACCTGGTGTTGTTATTGAAAATGAAAAATTAGTGATCAGTCCAGTTATTAGTAATATGCCTGACGGTGCTACTCAGTTTGGCGACCGAATTTATAATTTATTACCGCGAATTAAGCTGACAGAAATACTAGTTGAAGTTGATTCATGGACTGGTTTTACTAAACACTTTACCCATCTACAAACGGGGGAATTGGCTTCAGATAAAATTATTTTGCTCAGTACTATTTTAGCTGACGCGATTAATTTAGGTTTGGTGAAAATGGCTGAGGCATTACCCTCACCCGATTTAACTTTCGAGCGATTAGCGTGGGTTGATGATTGGTATATACGTGATGAAACATACTCAAAGGCTCTAGCAGAGATAATTAATTTTCATACCAAAATTCCATTTTCTGCCTATTGGGGTGATGGGAAAACTTCTTCAAGCGATGGTCAGCGATTTAAGGCAGCTGGTCCTAAAAGCTTTAATGAAGAGATTAACGCTAAATATGGAACTGATAGAAGCGTGACATTTTACACGCACATTTCCGACCAGTATGGACCATTCCACACTAACGTGATTTATGCAACTGATAGGGATGCAACTCATGTTCTGGATGGTTTGATGTATCACGAAACTGACTTAAAAATAGAAGAACATTTTACTGATACTAACGGTTTTACTGACCATGTTTTTGGTATATGTCATCTAGGCAGGACTGTGCCAAAACGGCTGTAGAATAATCCAGCTAACAGTTCAAGAAATAGCACGGTTAGGATTTCTAGGTTTTCCCCGCCGCCCCGATTACCTCCATGCCTCCCCAGTATGCGCCAACTTCAGTCAAGCCCATACAGCCAAAGCGGGTAAGGGTATTGAAACGCCTGACGACCTGAGTGCAGCGATCGCAGTTGCAGAAGCCATCCAACAGTTGCAGCTACGGGTGTTCACGCTCGAAAATGTTCCACGCTATCAGAACAGTCAGAGTTTTGCCATCATCCTGAATGCTTTGGAGCAAGAGGGGTACTCGGTCAATTACAGCGTGGTCAACATGGCTGACTTTGGGTTGCCCCAGGCGCGGCGGCGGTTAGTTCTGGTTGCAAGTAGAGGTTTTCGCGTTGCCTTACCTTCGGGTGCTACACCTTGTGGTTGGTATACAGCGATCGCCCATCTCATTCCCACCATGACTGATTCACAGCTACTCCCCAAACAAAGGCAAGCTTTGAAGAAATTTTTAGCCGGGAATGCGCCAACACCACTGCTAATAGAAAGAGTTGGGGGACGTACACAGTCCAAATATAAACCCGGACATTTACCTTGCAACACGATACTGCGATCGCACTTCACCGATCACAAAGGTTGCAACCGTAGTAGGTTCGCTGATATCTGGTTGCCGGATGGTACGGTCAAGTCTTTGTCTATTGAAGGGGCTGCAATCTTGCAAGGGTTTCCCGGTTGGTACGAGTTTCCCAACGAGACTGCTACGGCTGGGTCAATCATCGGCTATTCCGTGCCTCCCAGTTTCGCCGCGCAGTTATTCATGTCAGCACAAAGTATTTTGAAAGGAGGAATCAGTAAATTCAGCTTGCTGTGCTATCAACCCTTCACTCAGGAATAAAAACTAATAAACAAAGGACTTGTCCAAACCTGAGAATCATCAATCTGACGACCTGAAATATAAACTGGGACAAAACCGTAGGAACTAGATTCAGGCTCTAGAATAAAACTACCACTAATATCTCTAGGTGTGGGAGTTGTACTTAACCGTTCTACTGCCAGAAAAAGTTCTGTTCCTCCAAGTTCTTGCCGTAGTATTCCTTGGTTGAGGATGTCTTGTCCACTGAATTCCCAGTTAAATTCAGGACAATGGATATAAGGATTACGCCGTAGTGAACTTCCGATTTTGGTGTAACTATCGATTTGAACCTGTAACCGGAATTGCGCGTGGAGTAAATCAGATAAATTCAGTTCAATTGCATCAGCATCTCCATAGGTATCAGAACGGAACTCTAGTTTTAATGCTGCCGCTTGTCTGACATACTCTTCTGGATGTTCTAGACCATAAACTTGATAGCTTTGCACTATAGTATTTGTGTATTCCAGAGTGCCACGCCACTGGGCACAACGATAGCGGTCTTTAATCCGCGCACCACCCCAACGCAGACGAATCTTGTTAGGAGCGTAACCCGCTTCTAATTGCAGATTACGATGCCGCAATAAACCATGATGGGTATATGCTGTAATCTCATCCCAGCCACTCGTACCCAACAATCGATAGTTAATAGTCACAGCATCAGAGGCAGTAAATTCATCTCCTTGAATGTGCGAACCAGACCACAACAAAGCAACTACGCGATCGCCTGTTGTCGCCCAAGTATGACGAGAACGCAAAGCCTGATTAATATCCAACTTCGTCAACCCTGGAGCAATAATTCCCGTCACTCCACCATTGACACCAAATACAGCTGTCCCCGGAACGCCACCGCCACAGCGTCCGCGATGTTCATCACCATTAGCTGACACACCCACTTTGTAACCTCTACTAATGGCATCTTGGTAAAACCAAGGAAAGTGTCCCCAAGCCGAACCCACTTCAATCAAGCGTTCCAATTTGGGATGATGCCAGTCAAAAATAGCCCGTCGTCCACCGACATGAGGGATCATTAAATGCTGTTCTGGATTATGAATATAAGCGGCGTAAAGCCGATCCACAGGCCAAGCTCCGGGTAACAATTGCTTGCCTTTCATCTCTTCATTCCACTCAAAAGAGCGTACTTGTTTTCCTTGGCGATCGTAGGGAAATAACACCTCATCACCCAAGAAAATCACATTGCGATCGCCACCGACAGCAGAATTACCACACCATTCTGTACCAGGGTAGCAAAGAAACTCGCCTTCTTGCGTTACCTCTCGACACAGTTTGACATCCTGTTGCCAGCATTCCTCAGTAATATTAAAATCGTTGGCTGTATATCCTAAAACATCCAGCCCCGCCACATCTCGACCATAGGCAAAATTATACTCCGTACTATTGGTTCCTACCGTATTGTTGGAATGTACATGAAGGTCAGCAAAAAAAGTACGGGGATAAGTCAAGTTACTATCTGCTGTAATCGGCGTTAACTGACTTTGCAACTCAGTACCCACCAAATTAGCTTGCAGCAAGACTTCTTGGTTATTCTCTAGGGTTAAATTAGTTTTGACTACCGCCCATCCTTGCGTCGGTAAATCAAGTAACTGCTCCTGCAAACCGCTTAACTGCAACTTTCCGCCTAAACCCCAACAAGTATTTCCCCAAACATCTTCTACTCGTACCCGCACAGGAAAAGGAACACCTGTTTTTACAAGTCTAGGAGTCACAATAGTGATTTTAGCTGGTGGTGCGGGGACAACATCAATCACCACATCATCTGGAACTTCAGCAAAGCGGGAAGTACCGACCGGATCGATGTAAGCTCGAAACCGGAAACCTTGTTCAACAAAAGTTTGTACCCTTGTACCTGCGCCACCACCTCGGCGATCGCCTAATCGAATTAAAATGCGATCGCCTGGTTTTAAATAGCCATCAACAATATCGACAATAATTGCCTTTTGATAAGGACGTTCATGACCCTTTTGATCGAACCTTACCTTTAACGACTGTACCGTTGACTGACTTTCACCAGTCAGCGGTGGACGAGCTTGGTATTCTGCCGAAACATAGTTAGCTGCTGTTGGGTCTTCCGTCTGAAATAACGCCCAATCCGAGTAGAATTTGAAAGTTACCTTAAACCAAGCACCATCAGCAATTCCCGAAGCACCAACCTCATAATCAAGCAAAATTTGTTGCCAACTTCCCGCCTCAATTTGTCGCGTATAACAGTGTAAACGACCGAGAAAAGTTAAGGTACTGATGTATTCTAAATATCCTTGAGGGTGTGTATATTCTCCCAATAAATCCAGTATTTCGTCTGACATATAATTTCTCTCAAAAATAAACCTTCAAGTTGCCAAGTACATCAATAAATCACACTTTTGCGCTCTTTTTTTGCGGCTTTGTCTTGAAAAGTTCAGAGCGCCGATTTCCGGCGCTCTGAACTTTTCGCTGCGTCTACTGTGCGTGAGACATCCAAATTTCGCAAAAACTCCTGAGCCACCAAAGTCAACAACGCTAAAATAGCCAACAAAGAAGCACAAGCAAAAGCAGCTACAGTTTGATACTCCGCATACACCTGCTCAATATGTAAAGTCAGAGTATTGGTTTCATTAATCAATTTCCCCGAAACCACCGAAACCGCCCCAAATTCACCAATTGCTCTAGAAGTACAAAGAATCACACCGTAAAACAACCCCCAACGAATTGTCGGGAATGTTACACGCCAAAAAATTTGCCAAGAATTTGCTCCTAATGTTTGCGCCACCTCTTCCTCTTCCAATCCCATACTTTGCAGCACAGGTAAAACCTCTCGCACTACAAACGGAATAGTCACGAATAAAGTTGTCAAAATCATTCCTGGTAGAGCAAAAATCACTCTTATATTGACTGCTTGCAACCATGAACTAAATAAACCGACGGTAGGACTATAGAGCAAGATAAACATTAAACCGACAATAGTAGGTGAGATTGCTAATGGCAAGTCTAAAATTAATAACAGCATCACCTTACCAGGAAACGAGTATCTTGCTAAAACCCAGGCTGCTAAAATGCCAAAAACCGTATTAACAGGAACACATATTAATGCAATCAATACAGTTAAGAATATGGCATGGCGAGCTTCAGGCATAGTTACACTCTCTAAATAAGCCTCAATTCCACTAGCAAAGGCTTGATAGAAGATATTCAGTAGGGGAAAAAGAACAGCGATCGCTAAAAATGATAACCCTAAAGTCATCAACACATAGCGTCCCCAAGGTATTGGTTGTAACTTAAGCTTCATACCTGCGACTCCACAACTGTAATAAGTTGGTACAGATGAGAATCACCATAGAAATCATTAACAACACAATCGCTACAGCCGTTGCTCCACTATAGTCATACTGCTCTAATCTGCGATAGATATAGACGGAAGTAATCATTGTTTCATAGGGAATATTACCAGAAATAATCAGCACAACTCCGTATTCACCGATGGCACGGGCAAAAGCCAAGCTAAATCCTGTGATGATTGCCGGTAGTATTTGGGGAAAAATCACTCGCCAAAATGTCTGCCAAGAATCCGCACCAAGAATATATGCTGCTTCTTCAATTTCTGGTTCTATCTCCATCAACACAGGTTGTACAGTCCGCACCACAAAGGGCAGTGTGACAAATACCTTAGCGAAGACTACACCAATTACAGATGAGGTTAAGTTTACCTGTTCAATACCCAACAATCTCAAGCTGTCACCTAAAAATGTTCCCGGATCTAAATACTGTCCAATGACTCCCCCAGAACCATAAACAGATAACAAAGCAATCCCTGCCACTACCGCAGGCATAGCAAAAGGCAAGTCTACTAATCCATCTGCTAACCTCTTTCCCGGAAATTCATATCGGACTAATATCCAAGCCAGAATTACCCCAAAGACACTGTTAATCAAAGCAGCTAACAAAGCCGCCGAGAAAGAAAGTTTATAGGCTGCTACAGCAGGGGGAGCAGTGATAACTTGCCATAATTCTGTCCAGGAACTTTTGGCAGCCTCCAGAAAGATTACTCCTAAAGGCAAGATAACGATAAAACTGATGTATGTTAAAGCTAAACCTTGTATGAGCGAACGATGAAAGCGTTGATGGGAAACTGCGACAGAGATAGCTGACATTGAAATTACCTATTTCTGGCTGCTTGGGCAGAGTCGAATAATGCGCCATCGGCAAACAGTTTCCGATCTACAGCCTTCCAATCACCAAAGTCAGCAATTTTATAGAGGGTTGTAACTGGTTTATATTGAGTGGCGTATTTTTGATATACCGTCTGATCTATTGGGCGATATCCTTGTTGGGCGTAAATTTCTTGTCCTTTGGGAGAAAACAAGAACTTAGTAAATGCTTCGGCTACTTGGCGTGTTCCTCTGCTATCTACAATCTTGTCAACTACAGTCACAGGAAAATCAACCTGGATATTAGTTGCTGGTACAACGTAAGGAAAATCCTCTGCAACGGCATTGTTGGTAAAAGTAATCTCGTTTTCAAAAGTCAGTAGTGCATCACCAATTTTGTTTTTGATGAAAGCATCTGATGCTTCTCGTCCGCTACTGACTAGGGTTTTGGTGTTTCTCACAAAGCTTCTAAGATAATTTTGGGCAGCTTGTTCTCCTTCAGATTTGAGAAAAGAACCATACCCTGCCAAAATTCCCCATCGCGCATTCCCACCTGTTTGGGGGTTAATGCCAACAATTGCTACATTGTCACGAGTTAGATCGTTCCAACTTTGAATGTTTTTAGGATTTCCAGCCCGTATGACTACAACCATCACAGTATTAGCAGGGGAAGCCTGATTGGGTAATCTTTGCTGCCAATCTGGACTGACAAAACCTTTCTCCACCAAAGCATCTATGTTACTTTGGATATTCTGTGCTGTAATATCCGCTTGTAAACCCCCAAGAATTGCTCTGGTTTGCGCTCCAGATCCGCCATAAGATTCTTTGAATATGACATCTTGCCCAGTCTTCGCTTTCCATTGTGCCTGAAACGCCGGAATCATTTTGGAAAATAACGCTCTTGCTACTCCGTAAGAAACTAACGTCACTTCAACCGAGTTTGATTTTTGATCTGTGATGACTTGGGCTTGATTTGTTAATGTTTGGTTTTGCGTAGAATTTTTGGTTTGAGTGCAAGCTGGGATAAAAAATCCCGCACCAAATAACAAGGCGTGTAAGGTCTTACGCCTCTTCATAAATTTCTCCTAGTTATTATTCTTAGCTTGATTTAGATAATACTACTAAAAGTCGATAAAATAGCTATATTTAAGAAGATACTAATTAACAATGATTTTATTACGCCCCCGGACAGTGGTGGCATCTTTGATGAGCAAAAGTTGTACTAAAGTGCGGCGGCAACATTGCGGAGTCTATGTTTAGAGTGGGTGAGGGAGGAGGGGTGATGAGTGTGACGATGCTCCGCCCTGCCACATCTGCGATCGCTCCCAAGGATGAAAATATCAATCTGTCCAAACACGGCAATCGCTCTCTTTATCAACTCCTGGCAAGCAACGGCATGAGTTACGTCTGTAGGTACTGCAATCACCTTCTGTGTATCAGTCTTGACCCAACCGAGAGATTTCAATTTATTAATATTGCAAAATGGTCTAGTAAAGAAGCTTGGAAATCGGCATTCTCTAAACGCATTTCCCAAAATGAGATTTTTGAACAACAATTACCTCTTTGTTGCTAATCCTGCACTCTATCAAATTGAAGCAGAGTACTAATCTCAAAATAGAATTTAGAGGAGTCGTAATTCAGCTATGATTACTGAAAATGATGATTCAGTCGATGCAGTTAATGAACTGGTGAGAAAAATCTCTATTAAAGAAACTCAGCTAAAAATAGCTCAAGAGTCGAATCTCATTCAGACTGCTGAAGCGTTAGAAAATCAACTAGCCCAATTACAACAAGAATTGGGAGATAATTCAGACACACAATTGCAGTCACTAATGAGCTTGTGAAATGCTTACGACGGTAACTGAGATTCGCGGTATAACGGCTGCGCTCAGAGGTTGCTAAAAACTCGAACTCAGCACGAGCGGCTTTCTTCAATCCGCTGCACCGCAATTGTTAGACATCAGAAATAAACAAACTAACACTTTTACTATCATCAGATAGTTTAATCATTCGCTCAAAGCTTAGTCCTAGTTTTTTGAGCAGCTTTGCTGAACCATAATTGTCCGGTGTAGTGATAGCGACAATACGAGTTAAGCCAAAGGTTTTTCTCCCATACATGATGACAGCAGAAGCAGATTCATAGGCGTATCCTTTTCCCCGAAACTTAGGAAGAAAGGCAAACCCAACATCTACATCCTCCAAGGAATCTCTTTTTATCAAACCGCAAATTCCAATCGAGACGCCCTTCCCCTTTAGCTCAACCAAATACAACCCGAAGCCAAGACGTTCATACATAGCAACCGGATTCTTCAAAATATATTCACGAGCATCATCAAGAGTTCTCACACTTTTATCACCAATAAAGCGCAACCACAAAGGGTCATTCAATATCTCAAGAATGAACTCGCTATCTTCAACTGTTAGCCGACGAAGAACGAGACGCTCTGTTTCAAGAACTCTCATAGTCGAACACCTTGTTATTGATGTCTAACTGAATCTTATATTTGTTTGTCGTAGACAAGAAAAAAATAGAACTCAAAAACGTCACAGTAATTTCTGGATAGGTTTATATGGTCAAAATTGGATAGTTACTTGGCATGAGTGTCAAGCATGGGTCGAGGAACTGGTCGGTTTCATTAAGCAGTGTTTAGCCCAGTTAAGCTGCTACGCAGCTAAATTTAATAAACAGCATTACCTTTATTTTTAATCTTGCGCTCCCATTTAATAACAAGACCTCCTTCATTTAGCAATTTATTTAATAGTTCTTCTAGCTGTGATACTGACTCGAACAATCTATGAGCTATATATTCTTTTGCTGAATGCCAAACTAATTCAATTAAATTATAATCAGGACTATAAGGTGGTAGGAACTCCAGGACAATATTTGGCATTTCTGCCTTGATATGAGCTAAAATGTCTTTTCTTTTATGGAAGCTAGCATTATCTAAGATAATCACTATTTTTGCTGAACATTTATTGAAACTCTCAATTTGATTTCCTTGGTCTATCCATTCTTGCAAGAGAAAATTGTACAAAGATTTAATCTGCTCATAAAATACATCTGCATTTCCTTTTTGAATCACAAAATTTATTCTCTTTTTATCATGATAACGTAACCCTCCCATGATATTTACTCTTCCTCTTCTTCTTTGCCCTGTGATTTGTTTTCTTCTACCTCTCTTACCCCAATTTTTTCTTCTTATCACTCTTAAACTAAATCCACTTTCATCCCAAAACCATACCTGTAAACGTTCTGGTGCTTCTTTTGTTATTCTTAAATATTCTGACAACTTTTCTTTAAATGCCTTACGTGTTTCCGGATTCTGTTTGTCCTCTAGGCTGTATTTTGCCCAAAGGTAAACGTACTTTTTTCGCTCTAATATTCTCCTGACTTGAGAGCCACTTAAGTTAATTCCTGTTTGCTCTTCCATGTAAGTTGCTAGCCTTGCTGCTGTCCATCGACCAAATTCATATCCATACTCTGCTGGTTCTTTTTCAATTACTTCTAATAAAATATCTTCATATTCTTTAGTAACTTTACGGAAGTTACCTTCCCTTCTTCCATCTAAAAAGCTTTCTAGATTATCTGGATCACCATGCACTGCCCAATACCCTACTGTCGGATATGCAATATTTAAAAATCTACTAATTTCTTGATAAGTTTTTCCATCATTCATCAATAATAGAATCAGAATCTTTTCTCTTACGTAGGGATTGTCATGCTCTTTTAGCGTTTTTAGTAGCCGTTCCTTCTGCTCTTGGGAAAGATGATTTTTGGCTGGCATAGGTGGCTGATACTAGATTAATTGCTTAATCTCTTATTATACAATCTAGCTGCGTAACAGCTTATCCTTGCACGCTTTGCTGCTGGCGGCTGTTGAGAGAGTACAACCTTGTTTGGAAGCAGCAGAAGTGACGATACAGCTATACAGTAGTAAACAATGAACTCGTTGTGATAGAGTGATCGCTTATTAGTAAAATTATCCTGTGCTTTGATATTTACAGTGTGGCGGATATAAGTAGGGAATAAGGAGTGTTTGTAAAAAGTCGGCATTATTGGATGTCCTATAGCTTTAAAAACATTTAATTAGCTCTACTAGAGGACGGTTTCGTGGAAAAATGTAAACTTTTATGTCCCATTGAATATTTGGATCACCACCAATAATTAATAGTAATGGTTCAGGACACTGATAAGAATATGAATCTCCAATCTTCTGCATTTCGTTAATGTCTATTTGGCTAGGATTCGGATTGGAAAACGGATGAAAGTGCCATTCACCTACGTAATATTGCTTGTCTTTATTCCATAAGTGATTGAGCCATCGTTGCAGACCATTTGTTCCTCTATGAAACCAGTTATGACCGCTATGAGAATCTGACGGAGCATCTGAGATGGCTGTGATTACAGCACAGTTGTGCGATTCGGTGTAGAAACCTACGAGAATTCCTCCCGTTTCTTGCACACCTGCACGCGCACACACTTTTAATAATTGAGATACTTCTCTCTTATGTATTTTTAATCCAAGTCTTTTGTCTTCCGACCAGAATTCTAAATCATTCATTTCATATTTAGCAGTCAACTTGATGAACCCCTAAGAAAGTACCATTTTCATATAGTTGCTCAAAAACAGCTAAATTTGGTTTTTCTGGGGGCGACGTTGAAGATGATTCAATGTGTTTCACTGCTATTGATGCCATTATCCATACATCATCAATCCGAGCAGGAAAGACAGGATGCCAGCATCCAATACCTTCCCTTGGTAATTGCTGTCCTTCATATTCTTTAAATTCTTTTTGCAACCACGGAGCAAGCATCTCTCTAAAAGCAGCATGAGAAAAACTATCACCGTAAGCTGAAAATAGGAACAAGCGCTTGCCACCTATCCCTAATGAGATAGAAATAAATAGTTTGCAACTCCCCCAAGAAAAATGCTCTAAGTGGTAAGGCACTGCATCACTTCCTGTACAGTCAAGAATTATCTCAGATTGTTGAATGTCAGATTTGTCCGTTTTTTCAAGTAAAAGAAAATCTCGGTTAATACCCACCACCGTTGCGTAAGGAGAAGTGAGATTCAGACGAGCAGCAATGCTAGTAGCTTTTTCTACTTTTAGGTGATGCAAGCTTAGGGTATGTCGTGTTAAATTTCCTATTTCCAATGTATCTGAGTCTAAAATAGTTATCTTTTGTGCATTCCCTCGACTCAACATTTCAGCAACTGCTGAACCAATGGCTCCTGCACCTAATAAAAGTATTTTCTTGGAAGCCAAGGGTTCGGGAAGTTTACCGCGAGTAACAATCTGGCTAATATGCCAGTTCTCTGAGTTAACCCAAACTAAATTTACATCTCCACGTAAAATTTCAATTTTATCTCGTTGCCAATATCCTTCTTCGTTTGTTCTAAAACCTTTGGCAGTTTTTGTACCTTCGGATAAAATAGGTAACTGTAGCGCTTGCCAGTGTATCTGGTGTAAAGACCCATCTATCTCAGCAGGAATAGGAAATCCAATTAAAGCAATATGGTTTTTTCTGTCTCGTATGAATTTTGCAACTATTTTTAACTGTTCATTAATGTTAATTTCCTGTTCTCGACAGACCTCTCGTAATTCTTTCCATGTCAATGGAACCTGCCAAGGCTTAAGGATAGGAATTTTTTTTAAGCGTATCCATATTCCCAAAAGTGACTCGTTTTTCAATTCGTCCATCTTTTTCCCCCAGGTAAGCCTGATTAACTCTTTGCCACGAATTGATTGAAACGATTCTACAAAAAATATATCTGGTTTTTTACGCAGAGGGACTAGGTGAACCAGTCCAACCGGATCAGGAATTTTCTGCCATTCAGTAAAGGACTCAGCACTTTCAGAGAAAGCAGCTGTTAAAAAATTCCCTACAGGAAAATAGGGAAGCTCAAATGGTTCACCCTGAGAAACGAGTTTATTTTCCGACGCGGCCACCAACCATTCAATAGCACGCCTAAAGTGCCATTCTAGTCTCCAGTAAGGATCGTAGGGTTCACTATGGTAGCCTTGACGACCTAAAGCATGAACACTGGTATCTAAGCAAAGTTTGCCCTTACGCCAAGGTACTTTATTATCGCCAAAACTATTAAAATTTTGGTGAGGAAAAGTATGGATAAGTCCATTTTTTTTTGCTGGATAAAACCCAATATCTCCCCAAGGGTACTCTGGACTAACGAGAACATACCAGTCTGTAGATTGCGGAATGAAAGGACTTGGTGGCGAATTAATATTTATACGGCAGTACAATGTCCATTTAGCTAATTGATCGCTCCATGTCCAGTCATATAAAAGTTCAACACATGATATACCCTCAAGAGTTCTACGAGCAGCAAGAAGCTCTGTAGGAGGTATTCTCTTATCACTCATGCGAATCTGCCTCCTCCTAGTTGAGTGACATCCTGCCGAGGTGTGTAGCCACCTCCTGTAGGATTCTTGCCACCATTGCCACTATTAGGAGGGGCATCTGGAAATTTTTTACCAAAGAGTTTCTGCCAATATGCAACGCTTGTAGGAATGTCTGTTGCATTATATGCAAGACGAGCAATCTTTGCAGCTTCGCATACTTGACTGTGAAACTCCGCAAAATCCTCACCAGAAACACGTTTGAACACATTGTGTGATGGTACACCATGATCTGACAGGTTGGGAGTCATTTTATAAGAAGCGTATCCTTGATATTTCTCGGCAATAGTTTCGAGCGTCTTTGTAACCCCCTCAGCCACTGAGCTAATTCCGTCTGGACAGCACTGTCCTATCAAGTGTTCCACAGGATATCCTTTGGGGTACTTGGGAGTTGGATGGTTTATCCTTCGCCACCACTTCATCCCTTTAACAACATTAATGTAATGTTTATTACATCTACGATTTTTATCCCACGTCCACCTAATTTGCTCTAGGGGATGAGTATCTTGCCATTGTTGGGTATCACGATCAGGAATACGAAGGGGGGAAATCTTCCACTCAGCTTCTGTGCGTGCGGTATCCAAACGATACTTCTTTTCGGAGAATGAAATGACAGACCTCGTTTCTACAGAAACCCAAGAAGGTACTAAGCGCCAGTCTTCATCGGCTTCGGCTGTTTCAGGAGTATCGTCAGAAATGATGCTATCAGTGGAGAAGATCCCAATTTCACTTTCGGAGGGCGCTGATGTAATTACTAAATCCAAATCAACGTATGATAGTTCAATCCCAAAAGAACGTCCTTGTGGTTTATATTTGCCTTTGTAATGCTTTTCTAGAAACGGGACAAATAGTTCAAGTGCATTTTTAGGTGTATATTCATCTTCACTTAATTTAGTCACCACAATGATATCAATATCTGCCCGTTTTTCCCCTTGAGGACGAATGGCGGTTGCACGACGGTAACTACCTTGTAAAAATGTTGTGGTAATAATCGAAGATAGTACTGCATCTTCCTTAAGTCGTTGCCGTAATGTCTTGTGACCAGTTTTATAATCATCAACATGGTTGCCTTGAGGACGAATAGCAGCCAGAAAATCATTAAAGTAGCTTGGCAATTCCATACTCATTTATGTTACAAGAAAGCTTAATTTTGGCTATTGATCTTTTTAGACATTCAAGGAGGCGGGAACTTCAAAGATGGCTGATATGCACCAGGTATGTTGCGATCAAAATCATATTCGTAAACGATGCATGAACCAAAGCTACGGGCAAGTTGACCAATGAAAAAAACTAGAGCATTTGGTGCAGCGATAAAAATATGTAGCACTCCTTGACGTTCAAGGGGGGTACGATCATTCTTAAGACGAGACGACAAGTGATCGGCCAGCAGTTTAGCGTGATTTGCATCCACTATGGCTTGTGAGCTAGCCCCTTTTGGAAGTGTATAAGAAAAAATACGATGAACTGGCAGATGTTCTTGTGCAATATATACTTGAACGTCTGAAGTAACTAAGTGAGTTACAGAGAGAGCAAGAGCTACATCTGTGCCTTCTTCCAATATCAATTCTTGAGTAAAAGTCCAAGTAGGATACTGATCTGGATTAGACTGCGGAGATGGTTGCCAAATTTCTTGTCCAGTTCCGGTAGACTGGATGAGTGCGACATTAATCCCAGACTTTGAGTTAAGGCAATATCCAGTAGCAAAAGCAATTGATGCATGGGTGTGAAGATGCAAATGGCAGCGATTACCAGGACGCAAGTTACTGGCGAGAAAACTATCTACTGCCGGGTATATTTGCTGTTGCCAGAGTTCAGGAGACCGAATGCTACGACCATTAAAGTATCGAAGCAGATCGAGCATGGCATTAGTTTCATCTTCTAAGTTTTCAGCCCACCGAAGAAAACTGCGAATACCAACACGGTAAGCATCAGGTTCAGGAATAGAATGCCCCATCCAGAGATTCTCCCTTTTGCAAATTACTTCGATTTCCTCTCGCGTAAATTCGGTTTTTCTTAACTGCACTAGTTTATGTACTAAATCATCATAGGGATTACACAAACGCCCGTCTTCAACCTGAACAAGTCCTGCTCTGTATAATTTATCGTTGAGTAACCCACCGATTTCTTGAAGGGTTCGTCCTTGACGAATCCTCAAAGGACGCAAAATAGTGCAAAGCTCTTCGTCTGTTTCAATTTTTAAGTGTTCACGCCAAGCAGCACGTAGCTTGCCAAAATTGGACTTGGAACCACCTTCAGCCAAGCGATACCAGTCAAGCCTGCCATCAGTTTGGGAGTGTACTTTTGCCAGAAGATCATCAGGATGAATCTGCCAAGGTGAATAAAGTATGAAATGTGCTTCAGTTCCTTTAGGAGCATATTGTGCCTGAGCGTTTTTTAGGCGCTGAAGTATAGACACTGATGTTGCATTAATAAAACTAGGGTTCATCATGCCTTCCCAGGTAAAAGCTCCCGCCGAAGTGACGTGAAATTTCACTTGGTAGTATTCAGCGCTGAGGGGATTTCCCTCGTCATCTTCCATACCTTGGTAATAGACCACAACATCATCAAATGATTTAATATTGTTAGCTTCATAACTAACACGCACAACTTTTGTACGCTCACTAAAAAGACGGCAAATTTGAAACCAGAACCATCGTGCTTGATAATCATCTCCTTGAATACGAGCAGCGATCGCTCCTCTAGCCATAGTTAATTTTCTCTATCTAAATTGGCAATAGCTCTGTGGCGGATATTGTCTATCTCAAAATCTTGGCACTAACAACAAGCGTTGTTTTGCTACATATAGCTTTCTGTATAGTTCGGTATATTGAACCGGGTGCTACGTGTATACTTTATTTTTTAAGGGTAACACAACGTATTCTAAATTAACAAATATTGAATACGTTAATTTTTTATAAATTTATCCAAATTCAATATATTGTGTTTGTAGTGATAATAAAGCAACAAAGAGGAGATTAATTGGGCGAGGGTAACTGCAATGACTGTTATCAATGGATTCACCAGACAAGAGACGATTGCCCTGGCTGGAACTACATCTAACCGCTTACAGTATCTTGAAAGAACAGGGTTAATTGTGCCTCACCGTTACGGTAGCACCAAAAAACCAACAGTGATTTATACCTGGGAACAGGTGTTAGAAATCCGTGCGATCAAAAATCTTAGGCAAGAAATCTCACTGCAAACAGTGAGAAAAATAATCGAGTTCTTAGATGATAAAGGTTTTGATGATCAGTTAAGAGACAAAAAATTAGTTGTCCTTAATGATGAAGTCTATTGGGTAATGCCAGATTGGTCTGATTTTCCTAGAGTCATTAAAGTGGCAGACAAACGCAATCAAGGTATTGGACAATATATTCTGATTACTATCCCCTCTCTCTTTGAAATAGTTAATGAGATTTGGAAGGCAGCAGAAAGGTCTGAGGTAATAAACCTTGAAAGCTTTAAGCAACGCGCAAAAGCTAAACCACGGCTAATCGCCTAGCGGCTCATACCGGATTCAAGTAAATAAAATATATTACATACTATGAATGATCATAAAAATTGGATCACAAGTGTTAGTTTTAGTGCTAACGATCGCTAGTGCTATTTTAGTCAAAAAGCATGAAACCTAGATAACTGGAAAGCTTATGGTTAAAAATTGGTTCTAGCTAGGCCGTTTTGGACTGGATAAAAAGTAGGTATTAGCTCCTCGACCTGATTTTGAGTCTTATATTATACTACTTGGGACGTTTAACTCCACCTTTCCGTTTAACTTTAAATCCATATAAATAAATTTCAGGCATATTAATTCGTCCATCAGAACGACTTTCTACAATTCCAAGTTGAAGTAGATATTGCAAAATTCCTTCAGGGTTAGTTACAGGTGGTTGTTTTTCAGGACTCCATATAGTCGATTTTATAGCATCTAAAAATATTTCTTTTTGCATGGGAGCTATTAGATTTATTAAGCTCGTCTTGAGAGATTCTAACCAAGGATACTCTTCCTGTAATTCCCTAATTCTATCATCTGAAGTATTCATCAAAGCCCCTTGTAAATCAGAGGGTTGCAAGAGTAGCGTATTTTGTTCAACAGGAGAGTGCTGTTGTATTCGACTTTGTGCGGCTAAGGCAAATAACTTGAGAAAAGAACGTGGCGCAATTCGACCACCAGCATCCTGAAGGTGATTGGGAATCCAGCGATAGGTAATTCCTTTTTTAGCATTAGCTCCCATATACTTACCAATCATCGTTTCGATTAGTTCTTCAAACAATTTTTCATTTAATGTTGCAGTCCAACCCAAGCCAGTTTTGTTTTCAATAATCAAGTCTGGGATATTTTGTAAATATTCTGTCATTTCAGTATCAGAGTTCGCAAGTCGTTTGACCAACAGTTGGTAAAGCCATGAATGTTTCCATTCCAATCGAATTTGATGGGCTTGCAGTTTGGAAGCATCAGGAAAACTCAAGAAATCCTCTCGAAATAGATCAGTACGCAAAAATATTTTGGGTCGTATTCTATCCCAACGTCTCCATCGATCTAGCCACAAAGCTAAAAGTTCACGAATTGGGCTTGCTAAAGCAGTATAGGAAGCAACTAATCGATCTAATTCATCATAAGTGACAAATAACCAATCATCTGCTTCCATAAGTTTTTGATCTAATTTATCTAATACAGAATTTAATTTTTCAAGATTTTGATTGACAATAGGTTGCCAAATTGATATACGAGATAAGTCATCTCTAAGAATGTTAGCTATTTCTGTCTCTATTTGTTCAATAAGAAAATCTTTGAATTTAAAATCTTCTTGCTGTAATAACCCGCCTAAAATTAAACCAATCCAGAAGCTACGCCATTCAATATTTGTAGCCTTATCCATTTGTCTTTCAACACTCTCTGGCGTTGGAAATCGCTTTTCGGCTTTGCGGCTCCTTCCAAAGCCAGCTATCCATGTTGTTTTACTCAAAGTAGGCAAGGATCTAACTCCCAAGCTTTCAACCAAGGATTCTCGTCCTAAAGGAATTGCGAGTAAACGGAATAATTCGGTTTTTCCTACTCCACGTCCTCCTAGTATTAATAATGTATTGGGTTCTAAAACAAGACGATAATCTGCTATAGGTAAAAAGTTTTTTAAGAATTTATCTTCATTATCACTTTCGTGTTCAGCAGTGCCCCAGCCGGGGGCGATATCCACGATTAATTCGAGTAGTTTTTGCTTATTAAATTCACTCATACTTTCAATTTAGCTACGTTTTTAAATTCACGCCCAAAAAGTATACATAACTTTTCTGCAATCTCCTGATAAGGAGAATTAGTCATTATCTTTACGAGGTCTGACAGTCGATTTGATTCTTCTGGAGTTGAGTTGCGAAAAAATAGAGCTATGTCTCCACGTAGACTCTCCTGATAGGAAACCACGATAGGAAAAAATGGTGCTTCTTTATCGTTAGGATTAGGGACATCTTCATCTTCAGAGTAATAGTTTTCTTGAAAATGTATGTAGGCTATGTCCCGAAATTCTTGCAATTCTGTTTCTCGTCCTGACATTCCGATTGATGGAGCCATCGAATGTACAAGAATCAACGGTAAACGCTCATCAACTCCAGGGCTTGCTAAATGTCGAATAACATGAGTTAGTCCAGCCCAACTTTGACGTGATTGAGTACCAAAGATGACTGCTGCATGGGAGAGAGCAGAGATAGCCAAGCCACCAATATCGTGAAAACCAGCCCGCGCATCCATCAAAATAAAATCTAAAGGTCTTACTGCACTTTCCAATTCTCTTAACATATTTTGCATTGTACTTTGCAGTTCACCATCAACAAGGTTCTGAAAGTCCAATCTGGCTAACTTCTCCAAATAATTTTCATCCACGGTTCCAGCCGGAAGTAATTGTATACTTTCACCATCGTCTCCTAGCAAAGTCTGCTCATTAATGCTTGTGAGATGAGTACGCAGTTTCCAATCGTCTTGTTGAATTTTCTTTTCCAATAAATAATCAGTTACACCTAGATTATTGAAGTTACCTGGTGAAAAAATTGTACCCAAGCCTGGAGCTTCTAAATCAAGGTCAACAATAGCAACTCGATGACCATTACGAGCTAAAGTCAATGCAGTGGCAACAAGAGTACTAGTTCGTCCAACACCTCCTTTAAATGAGAAAAAGGATACGATTGCAGGCTTATGCTTTTTCTCAACTAAATCCTCTAACCAAGGTGGTTTACCTACTTTCTTATCTGTCCATGCGTGTTTAGCAATGTGGCGCTCAAGAATATACCAACGAGGCAAAACCGATTCGTCATCCCAAGATGCAAAAATTCTTTCATCCTCAATAGTTTTAATTAAAGCTTTGTAAGCATCCTTTTCGCCTGCCGGCAGCCAAATATCATTCCCATAATACTTTCCAAGTTTTGTAGATAAAAAGTTATTAAGGTTTGTGGTTTCTGATTCTTCAATGGTACTAGTTTCTGATGTTTCAAGATAAATTCTAATCTTTCCATTAACGTCACGAATAATAGTGACGGATTGAAGTTTAGGTATAATTGTATCTACAATGCTTTGTTCCTGAAAGCATTCGCGTACTTTATCAAAGGTTTCACCAAAACTGATTGTCATTCTTTAAATGTCCTGACTGGAAATTGAGCCGTTTAGCACTAATTTGGAGATGATTTCTCGATAAATTTCTTCGGCACGTTGAACGGCAGTTTTTGCATCAGCTTCAGCCCAAAGCCCTGATTTTGAATATCTCCTCTCTGGATGATTTTGAGCTAAAACAGTACCAACTATTCGTGAAGCAGGAAGTTGCCTATCTAGAATAGGATAGAGAACACGCAAGCGTTCCATTGCCCTTCCCTCAAGCTCAGTAAGGTCGTGTCCATATTTTTTTACTGCACCTTGATCGTGCTTAAAGTATTGCTCAACAAGTATTTTAAAGGAGCATTCTACAACATAACCTGCTAGGTAAACGGCGTTATCCCATCGTTGCTCTTTCAAAAGAATTTGGGCATCCTGTAGATGCCTGCCTGCTGAATTAGAAAATGACTCTTGCATTGTTTACCACACATTGTTATACAATAAACAATTTTTTTCAATAGCTAACCTAAAATATATTCTCATTCGTATCAAAAGAAGCTAGAGCTTGTGAGACATTTTGGATTTCCAGAATTGTGCATACATCTACAGCTACCCATTCTGGTTTCTCTAGTGTACCGACGAACCGATTCAACTTATTCCCCTTTTTGAACCAATAATTTCCCAGACACCCCAGCCGTAAAACCCAACCCAATCGCCGCTAGAGTAACGCTGGGCTTGATAAATAACGTCGCAATTCCGATAACTGCGCCCCAAAGACAGCCATAGCAGCAAAGGATAATGAACTGATTTTTGGGTTTAGCCCTTTCGTCTAATATAGATTCATGGACTATGGCATAATCTTCGAGTTCACCAACGATTTCTGATAAAGAAGCGCCGTACTCTTTTTCCAATCTACAAATGGCCAGTCTGTCTGCTTTAACTGGACTTATGGCTAATTTTTGTAATGTTGTGGTTAATTTATCGCTCATTTTTAAACTTCCTGATGCTTCCACATTCTGGAAAATGTTTAGAAAAAAATTAAAACTTACTGGAGAGACAAAAAGACTCTATTTTTCAGCCGTACTTGGAAATGTAAGAATACCGGAACTTGACCGGAACTCGACCGGAACTGTGACGAATATTAGTGGTTAATGTTAAAAACGCTGAAACCATCTTTTTCATTTCCGCACAATCGGTTAGTGTCAATCAATTGTGATAGGGCATTTCTCAAGTAAAGGACACTCTTTTTCTCTTCGCCCCACTTGCGGCTGTTTCTGATAGCAGCAAAAGAAGTTGGAGGGCTAGCAGTAGCTGCAACGATCGCCACAATCTGTTCCAAATCAGCCTCAGAAATACTATTTTCTTCTACTTCCAGAAATTCCAGTTCTTGATAAGGCTTTGAAAAAATGGACTCCAGATGATTAACTGCATCTGATGGAGCAATTTTCTCCCCTCTAGGTATGACTGCCTTTTCATGCTGTTGAACTAATTCTGGGAAGAATTGAAGTAATGTTCTGGCTGGATCTGGTTGCCCATTGCCTGGGTGCAAATGGGTCTTTAGCCATTCGGGAATCATGCCCAGATTGCCACCACTAACAGGTTCTCCAAAGTTATTAGGGTTGGCTTTAAAATATTCTCCACTAGCAACATTCATTTTGCGTAGACCACCAGCGCTGACAGACTGAGCTACACAGCCAATGAAGTTAACTGATAGCTTAAAGGTGTCTGCCAGCCCAGCCGTAGCTTTACCAACCACGCTTGTCAGGTTAGAACCATGCAACACAATGATTAATGTACCGCCACACTTGGCGAAGCGAGAAAGTAAATATTGGATAGCCCAAGTGCGATCGCTCTCTTCCAACAATGACAGCAACCGCATCGCCTCATCAATTACTAGCAGTAAGTTTTTATGGGAGTATGGTTCGCTTCCATCTAAACCCTTAAGAAATTTCAATAAATCACGAGCGACGAGTTGATCGGCACCATCCGCATCAATATCTGGGTATTTAAGAGCAGAGGTCAAGTTGCAGGCAAAGGGGTAAACGTCCACCCCGGCTGTAAAGTATTGGGTATTCAATCCGGGGTCAAGTGCAGTTGATAATGTTGCCAAGATTGCTGCTAAGGTTCCCTTGCCACCTCGCTGAGTACCAGCGATCGCTACCACCTGAGAACTCATCATGCCTTCTACTTGGAAACCACTTTTCGTTAAAGCAGCGATGAGTGCGTTTGCCCTATTAGTCAGAGGGAGATTAATTAGAGTCTCTGGTACAAGACCATCAGAGGAAGATGGCTGTAACTCTGTCGGTCTAGAAAGCTCCGCAGCTTGGTTCATCTTCCCAATATCTACCTGTGGCGATTGAAACTGGTTGATATCTACGGTCGGTGGTAACTGGGCTTGAGCCTGTGCGATGGCACTTATCTCCGACCGATTCACCCGGCTGTCAATTGTCACATCCTGTAAATGAAGAGCCATGCTTTCATAAGTGGGTAGCTGACGACCGAAAAGCTTGCTAAACCAGCCAAACATCCAGCGATAAGCGTAAAAACGTTTTCCTGGTTCAACTTGGGTTAAATACTGGCCAATATTTTCAAACTCAGCATGAAGAAAGGCATACTCTTCTGCTGATTGTCGCTCTAAGAATTTAACGGTATTAGCAAGATGATCCGCTTGATAATTGCTCCTAGCATCGTAATCCCCAGCACGAGTTAGAGCATCTACAAAATTACCACGCACAAAAGGCAAGGGGGCAATTTCTTTAGTGCGGTTGGAGTGTTCGACAACAAACCATAGCCACGCAGCGCCGCCAATTAAACCACCAACTAGCGCCAGTGGATTGACCGCATAACAAACCGCTCCAATCCCAGAAGCCAACAAACCAAGTACACGGGTCATATCTGCTTCATTCTCAGATGCCCGTGCTATTTCAAATAATCCATCTTTTCTCTCTTGCAGCCATTGGGCAATATTTCCGGCTTCCAAGTGAGACAAGCTAGGATATGATTCGCGTAAATGTTCAGTTTCTTTAGTTGTGATTTTTGGGATATTGTTACTTTGCATAAATGCCTCCCTTGGTGAAACGTTGCCGCCCTTTTTTACAGTGATTGGTTTCTTGGGCGGTTTCCGTTCTAATCCTTTGTCAACCGCCAAATAGCGAACCCAATTTCACCTGCCATCATTGTGCCTATGTTAAAAAATATGCAGCCCAAAATCATGAATGGTGCTGTAAATTCAAATGGGTTACGAGCCGCAAAGGTGGTGACAATATCGAACACCCAAACCGCAATCACAACTAGCCCTGCACTAGAGCGATCGCGTATACCTGCGGTTTTGTAGTCCGCCCAGAGTTGGCCTACTAAGTCAATCTTGCCACTAGGCTTGGTTTCAAGGTCATAAACCATGTGGTCTTGAAGTTCCCGCCTAGCTGAATCTGGGTTCTTACCGCGTAGGGCGTGGGCTTCGATTACCTGAACGCCTACAGAAATTATGAATGCAAGGTAAAAAAACGGGTTGAACAATGCAAACGGTACATTTAGCCAATTCCAAGCCGGCTCAAACCAGGGTAAAACAGGGGGCCCAGTAAAGATTAATTGCCAAGTTGAATCAGCACTAATCATGGAACCGCCGATAAATAAAATCCCGCCAACTAACGCACGACCTGCACCACCGTTAGCAACAAACTGATTAACGATAGCAGCCGCAGCCCGAATGGGTAAGCCAACAATCATCACAACAGCCTTGGCACAAAAGTCAATAATTTCACCAAGCGATCGCTTCTTACCTTTAGGCTTACTATCGCTGTTGCCAGTACTATTAGTTTCTGCACTTGATGAACTATTAGCCATTACTTTTTCCTCACTGGTTTGATATTTTGAACGCTTTTACAAATCCCTTTGGCTTTGTATTTCCACTTCCAAATTCCTTCTTCAATTCGTCCAATACACCTGCCCGTTGCGTCAAAAACATCAACAATCTCATCATCAAGATATAGGGTTGTGTCTGGTCTGGGATTGCGTTTAGCGCTATCAAAGTAATTGGTAATTCTCAGTTTCCGAGTTGTGGGCATCACTCCCGCCTCATATAGAGCATCACTGGTTTTTGCCCGTTCTTCTATGCGGGAACGTTCTAATTCTTCTGTGGCTTTTAGCCGTTGAAGCTCTGCATAAGCCCCCAACTTGGGTACTAAGGGGATGATTACAGGCAATATGCAAATGCCAACACCAGCCAAAGCTAAGTACAGTTGTTTCTTATACATGAGACTACTGTGTTATAGCGCGTTCTTACTACAAATTTTTCCCCTGTTTCACACATAAAATGAGGCGTTTCATGTTTCACGATGCTGAAACATTGATGAAACCGTTGAAACAGTTTCGTGAAACAGCTGGATGAAACACTACCCTTCATAACGCCTTTCGAGCAAGGAATTAGCTAGTGTTTCGTGTTTCATGTTTCACGTTTCACGCTGGGGGAATGCTGTTTCATGCTGTTTCACGCCCTGAAACACTGATGAAACCGTTGAAACGTTTCATGAAACAGTGCTGTGAAACAGCTTCGTGAAACAATCCCGCCCATAAAGGCTTTCGAGCAAGGAATTAGCTGGTGTTTCATGTTTCACGTTTGATGTTTCACGCGGGGGAATGCTGTTTCACGGTGTTTCACGCCCTGAAACACTGATGAAACCGTTGAAACGTTTCATGAAACAGTTTCGTGAAACAGTTTTAAGAAACACTCGCGCCCATCACTCTTACTTTGATGCCCGTCCCAGAAAAGTCAATCCTGCACCAACAAGTAATCCCAAGGGAATGAACACCCCACTGCCAATTAATCCAGTAGCAACAACGCTACCAACGAGATATGCACTGCCACCTAAAGCGCCAACAACTGAAGTAGCAAACAATCCGGTACTGAGAATATCCATAACTTGATTTTTCCTTTGATGAGCTAATAGTTCTTGAAGTAATCGGATTTCGGCAACAGTGGCAACAGTTTCATTTTGAATTTGTAGCAATGCTGCCACTGTTGTATAAGCTTCTAGAATCGGATCTGTGTCCCCATCGAAGAAACTCTCTCCCGTAACGAATTGAGTCGCGCTTTGAGTTGTTCCTTTTTTTTGATCGACTTCCCCAGCCTTGTTGAGGCTTCTTCTGCCAAATTAATCAAACTCTGATCTATCTCGGTAATCTGGTTATCAACTTCCAACATGGATTGTTCAGCAAAGGCATCCAACACCGTCCCCTTGGCTCCAATTAAGGATTCCATGAACAACAAAGCTCCTGTAACACCAGTTGATGCACCCAAAATCTTAGATTGCTCATTTTGAACGGCTATAGCACCAGAAATAGTCTCTTTATCAGCCGCAGTCAACTTATATGAGGCTTGTTGAATTGCTTCGTCAGCTTTGGTGATTGTGGCTTCAGGTATATCTGCTATAGGTGATTGTTGAGGCTGTAATTTCTCACTATTAGTAATGTCTCGAAATTTCGCTAAAATCTCGTCTGGAACTTGTGAATCGACCGTCCATTTTTGCTCTGGATATTGACGGCGTAGTTCATCAACTATCTTTCCTGGTACTTTGTTGAGAGCTTGTGCGAATTCTTTAACAATCATGATTTAGGCTCCTAAAAACTTTTCGGGGTGATTTTTTAATTCAATAGCTACCTTCTTTAAAGAACCTTTGGTTAAAACGTAACTTCTAATTCTTTGAAGCACAGGTAAATGCCAGTTTGTCAACTTCGCTCGTCCATTTAACCCTCCATTATCTTCGTCCCGAAAATCCTCAAATTCTGGCAAGTACAAAGAAGCTAAGTCTAAATACTTTTGGAACTGTCTAATTCCAACTGATGGCTCCAATTGTCTGGCTGCCTCCTCTCGTGTTAACAATTCTTCAACTACACAGCTTCCCTGAATTAGCAATGGTTTCGGCTCCTAGAGTTCCGACTGAGTTCCGGCTGAATTCCGATTGAGTTCCGACTGAGTTCCGGTTGAGTTCCGATTGAATTCCGGTACTGATAATACTAATAATAAAAAAACCACCGACTGGTGGGGAGGGTTTTTCTAATGGCTTAGTGTTTGGGAAACACTAACTTCTTAATAAGTAATTATGAATCGCTCCAAAATGGTTAAGTATATACGGCTTTGGTTCGACAAATCTGGAGCTACTTTCATCAGCTAACCAGTTCTTTAGTGCCTCGACTGAGTAACCTGACAAACGACTCATTTGGTAAGTCGAAAAGTTATGAACTTTTTTAAATTCTTTAGGATGTATTGGCTTAATACCAATATTTTTCATACTACGAGCGCTCCTACTATTTGTGAAGCTATTGTGGGAGTAGTCCATTTTTTAACGTACCATACCGCACAAAAATTTGCAAACATAACGTAAACTGCCGTACTATCTTTATATTATTTCTCTGTTGTGTATGCCGAAATCAGGATTTAAAACAATCACAGTACCGGACTGGATTGTTGATGAAATTAAGAGACAGCCTGACTATAAAGGGAATCAAGCTGCCACTTTGGGGGCGCTCGTTAGGGATGGTGTTGCGGCTCGTGGCGGAGAATTGGAAAACCCAGCTATATTACTTGCACAAGTACTGAATCACTTACCTAATTGGGAACGGCGCGAATCCTGGGAATTAGCACTGAGTATTTTAAGTTGGTTGCAAGAAACAGAGCATGATGCTGATTGATCGGATTGATAAAATTGGTTCATGGATAATTTTGGTGCTATGCGAACAAAAGTAGAACTAATTTGCGGTCAAGATAACACGATTGTGGAAGCAGATTTAGTGGAGCTATTGCAAAAGCACGTCGATGATTATGCCAACAAGTGGAAAGAACAATTACAATTGCACGGGCAATCAGACAAATTTTGGGACTGGGATTTTAAACTGGAGTTTATCATTAATAGACAAGCAAACCGTGAAGGCTATGCGATTGAATACGAAGATGAAACTCAAGGGTTAATGCTGATTGAAACCCAAATGCACGGTTCTCGTCTAGAAGAGGGAAAACGCTTGGTATATATTGACGGTATAGCTACTGCACCTTGGAATCGGACATATATCCAAAGTCCGCCAAAATTAAAAGGTGTTGGAACTGCATTTTTGGCGTTTGCCAGAACTCGCAGTTTAGAGCTAGGTTTTGAGGGCAGAGTAGGGTTACATTCATTACCGGGAGTAGAAGAATTTTATGATAACCAAGGCATGATTGATGTCGGAGAGGATGAAGATTACGATGAACTAGTTTATTTTGAGTATGGAGTTTTTCGTTCTCCTGTATGAGGTAGTAAAGCTAAATGAGTCAATTATTTGATGAAGAATCTTTAAGAAAAAGTGTTGAAGCTGAGGATAAAGTTGGTGGCAACATTGGGGCTGGATTAGATTGGGGGTCAGCATTTGGTTCCTTAATGGGCAATCTAGAACTTTTGGGACGTTTCACAACGTTGCGTATTTCTCTAAATAGAGAAGTGCGGTTGTTGCTGAATAATTGGAATTTAGGTACAGCTACGAAAATTGCTGTAAAAACTGCAAGAGAAAGAATACTTGAAAAGTTTAGACTGCCGACACCAGAGGTAAGAGAATACATACTTGCTACTCTGGAAAATGATCAGCTTTATGGTGAAGAATTCATTTCTAATCGAGAAATACTGCGCGAACTGCTTGGGGTGTTGTTAAAACAAGAAGATTGGGAAACCATTGCAGCAGTCGCAGCAGATTCGTTAAAGAAAGAAATTATACATCAAGCTGTTAGTGAAAAGATTTCAGCATAAGTTATATTTTCAAAAAAATGAATGATTTTGTTTCTAAAGAGCAGAGTTTTGTACAAGATGATGTGCCTACCCGTTTACATCATCTAGCTGCACACGTTGAGCAAATTCAGTCTTCGTGGACTCAAGGTTCATCTCAGGAATTGATGCTGACTCTGGTCAAAGAAAGTCGATACTTTATCGAGTGGACTGTACCAGATATGGTGAAAGCAGACGACATTGACCGAGCTTGCGAGTTAGTTGACTTAGGTCGGATGTTGACTCAATGGCTATTCCACTGGGATAATATTTGGTCGGATGCCGAACAAAAGCAATCTGCTTCTCTTGAAACTTCATATTGGTTACGTCGAGTTTTAGAAATATCACGTACAGAACCGGAATCAATGAGTGCTTGACCTCTATGAATTCTTTCTCTGTTTGACCAACACCGAACGCAAGTACTGCCGACAGGCTGCTTCTCCCTTATAAATCAGAATTCGCAGCGCCTGTATTTCCTGCATTGGAGAAACACAGATTTCGGCAATGGCAACAATTAGATTCTGCTGTTTCTCTACATAATCTCGATGTTCCTGCTCTAACACAGCAATCTTGGAGTTTAGCTGTTGTATCTGCCGTAATGCTTGCGTCAGGGACGATTCTTTATTTTTAGAGCGATTTTCCAAAGTCAATGTCATTTTCTTACTCCTTATTTAGATAGTGAAAGCTTTGCCAATCGGGGCATTTCGCGCTCTCAATGCCTTCGGGATGAACAGAACAAATTAAAGGGGAGCCGTTGTAAGAGATCCCGTGATAGTATTTGCAACCTATACAACTGGTGGGTCTATTTAAAGGTCGAGGTCGGCGCAACATAACTTGGTCAATTTCATTTTGACCAGTAATTCGGTCAACCATGAATGCTGTGATCCCAGTCCCGGCTATTGCTCCACTAATAACGTACATGATATTTCTGCCGAGATATTGAGTGCCGAAATATCCACAAATAATTGTTGCTGCTGCTGCACTAATACAAGAGAGAAAAACTGGTCGTTTCATATTTATTGCTGCTTTTTGGGTGGTTCGTGCTTAGATAACAGAGCGGCAAAATCATAAATCGTTACTGTTGGTTTTGGTTCCGGCTCCGATTTTGACTCTATTACCAGTTCTGGGCTACCCAAACCGACTGCATTTTTAATTTCCTGCTCCATATTCAGATTCTCCTTGTTGATTAATTTGCTCCACCTGATCAATTGCATCCACTATTTCTCCTAAAATATTGAACGCATCATTTAGCACCACATCGTTTCCAATTCGCAATTCGCAATTCGCAATTCGCAATTAGTACCCTAAGCATGAATATGCTTGCTCTAAATATTGATACTAATTGCTTTTTATAATTGAAATTAGTTGCTCTATACCCTAAATAAATCAATTATTAATTACTTCCGTAATTGCGAATTGCGAATTGGAAATTGCGAATTGTTTTGGCAGCCTTGTAAGATAGTCCGAATCTCTGATGTAGTTAACTTGATTTCCATTGGTGTGTTTTAACGTTGAAAAACTGAATCGATTTCGCCGTTATCAATAGCCTTCTTTGCGTGGCTAACAGCTTGCGTATGATTGTCAAAGGTTTGAGTTGAAGGAGATGCCCAAGTTGTTTTCAAAAAGCCCTGCTTCCCAACATGAACATCCACAGCGCCATCTGATAATTCGGTAGTCTCAATTTTGTAGCCGCCATGTTTGGTTTTGTATTCTTTCATTGGTCAACTAGGCGAATTACTTGCCACCACTATATCGGTACTCCGATATAGTGGTGGGTGGTTGACTGTCCGTTTCTCTCCCTAAAATTTATCCCGTTTAATACTAAAACTTGCTCCGACCAAAGAACTGCCTAAGAAGACGGAAAAATTAACCAACATTGCACCCAGGCAAATATTTTTCTGTTGCTCCCAACCAGAGATGATTATGTTAGGGTTATTAGTCTCGATAATCTCCAGTCCCCAGCAAGCCATTGCTCCTACTCCCGAAAATCCAGTCAAGAGCAGAGAGATAATTGCAGTTGTTTCTATGGTGCGCTCGATAAAAATCCTGGGGTTAAATCTTTTTCGAGTCCGACGAAGAACTAATTTATTACGAGTGTTTGAAGGCAAAGATGATTTATGAGTCATTTTTTGAATTTTCATTTCGCTTCGTCCAACTCCACAAAAAACCCTGCACCTGTATTTGTCACTTTTACCAGCTTGCGATTAACTAATGTTTGTATGACACAGAGACTAAAGCTGATGGCAGATAATCGAGCGCTGCCACCGCAACGGCGGAGATACTGAAGGCATAACTGGGAATGGTCTTTTGGGACTGGGTTAGCTTTTTTAGGCATGATGTCTTTCCTGTTGTGGTTTGTAGGAAGCAAAGCGATGACTGAAAAAAAATAGCCAAGCAGTATTAATGCTTGACTAAAGTGTTTTTGAATTTAAGACGTGAATTTTAGTTATTAGAAATTATCAAGATCGTCAAATTGATTTGTTGCAGAGTGCTTGTACATTTTGGCTTTATTCATTTGATGTGTGGAAGCTTTAATTACTGGGATTGCAGCTTCCTTAACAGAATCTTTTGCTTGTTGAAATAGAAATTGTGTCGTCCCTTGTGCATCTTCTTCTTTTGGGTCAATTTGTCCCCATAGTGAGCAAGTTAATTCTAAAGATTCGTAGTCACCTAAATTGAACTTACGTGTGTAAGTTACAGCAATAGTCTTGATTTCCATAATTTACCCAAACAATTTTTCAAAATGAAATGTAGCTATTTAGCATCTCTTACAAAGTGACGCATCTCAAATTACAAATGTCGCCAGAAGTTCTTACTGATAGTCTTGAGACTGACTACCTTGGGTTCTGCTGTCGCTTCAGGGGCATGACCAACAGCCACCGCAACAGCTTGTGGTGCAGGAGTTGCTAGCAGAGAATTGAGTAATTCTCGCTGATGATCCACATCAGCAAGAGTTCGGTATATTGTGTAGGGATCAATTTGCATCCCCAACGGCGTGGGTACGATTTTTAAGTATTGATTAAGAAGTTGAATGTAATGCTGATCAAAATTCCGATGAATCACATAAGATCGTATTGCATTAAGCAATCCAATAGCTCTCTCAATTTCGTAAACATCACAGGTATCTATTTCTGGCTGACTTTCGCGGTAGCCTTTACCTTTTTTCTCGGCTACCAGATTGTTAAATTTACTAACTGCTCTTTGATGATTAGCTAATGTGTGGACTTTAGTCTGTGCTTGATAACCGACTCTGCCCCACTGCACTGTTAAATTACCATCTTCGACTTTGGCCGCCCAGAATTTATTGCTGTTCTGGATAGCATCAACAAAGACTAAATAGATTTCCATATTTTTACCCTGTCAACTCACGACTTGACGGGCATTGCCCCATCTGAGATAGATATACTGAACGCGATCGCTACGAACCTAAAAGAGCGATCACCCCCATAGAATCAGGAGACAATCGCCCTCAAGAAGGGGAAGGGGGAAAGAGGGTTTTCTTTATTCCTTTCCCCTTTCCCCAAAATTATTTCTCAGTTCATATTCCGAAACTTAGCAGCACGCAAAGATTGAGTTTTCGCTGCAACCACAGGACTACTAGCCCGTCGTGCGGTAGCCGCCCAGGACTGCATTCGCTCGACTGCCTGAGCATCCTGAATCGCAAGCGGGGTAATGGTTTGACGGCAGATTTCCAGATCAGCAAGCGTTACCTGCTGCGGTCGTCCTTCGTCAAATGCCAACAGCGCAGCTTCAGATGCAAGGGTTTCCAATTCAGCGCCGGAGAATTTCGCACTGTTGGCTGCAACTGCTTCGAGATATTCGGATTCCAGGTGAATGCCAAAGCGTTGTAGATGAATCCCCAGAATCTGGACTCGCTCTGGTTCTGTGGGAAGATCAACAAAGAAAGCCTCATCAAACCTACCTTTGCGCTTAAACTCACTTGGTAGTGCTGATGGATCATTGCAAGTAGCTACAATAAATACCCCAGCAGTACACTCACTCATGAACGTAAGCAAAGTTCCAAGAATCCTTTGACTAACGCCAGTTGTATCGCCAATACCAGAAAGCGCCTTTTCCACCTCATCAATAAACAAGACACAAGGTGCGATCGCCTCGGCAGTTTTCAAAGCACGTCTGACATTCCCCTCAGACTCACCTACCAGACTGCCCAAAAGGGACGCAATATCGAGTTGCAGAAGTGGTAGATTGAGTATGCTAGCGATGTTTTTGGCGCAGTGAGATTTCCCAGTACCTGGAGGCCCTGCCAGTAGCACACCTTTTGGTTGGGGTAAGCTAAGACTTCGCGCCTCTTGTGTGAATAGCCGCCGCCGCCTCATCAACCACTCGCGCAGAAGATCCAAACCGCCGAACGGGATTATTGCAGGTTTCCCTAGTTCGATACCCATTTGAGACAGTAGCCGAGTTTTGTACTCGACGGCTTTGGGAATGAAATCAGCGCCGACAACGACACCATCATTAGTTAAGTTTTCTTTGACTGTTAACCGCAGGAAGTCGCTAATCTCCTCCAGGGTTAATCCCAGAGCAGCACGAGAAAGAGTTTCAAATTCAGGATTTTCTAGCGTAACAGTAAAGGTTAATTCTTGCTCTCTAGCAGACTGTTGTAAGTCATGCAAATAAGAATTGATATGTTCAAGTATTTGGTCAATGCTAGGTAAAGGAACTTCACAATAAGGAATCAATCTGACTAGGGATTCGTGTAATTGTATGTTCTGACCCAACAATACAATGCGTTTATCTGTGGGTTTTAACCTGTGGTAAAGGTTTTTCACCTTGCTTAAAATCTCCCATGATAATTGGGGTGAATTCTTAGCAATAAAGGGGTGAATATCTCCGAGGATAAATACACCATTTCCACTAAAGTTAGCAATGTAATCAAACACATATAACAATGGATCAGCCTGTGGTGGTTTCTTATACTCTGGTACTGGTTTAAACACCAATCCCCCATCTGCTGCAATTAAACATTGCTCTAAGGTTGATACTCCCAGGTTCCAAAAGAAAACTGGACTGTCGAGTTTTTGTTGGGCTTCGGTTGCCAACCACTGAATGATAGTTGCCTCATCGGGGGATAAGACATCAAGTGCAGCAATGGGGATTTGTGAATCAAGCGTGGAGAGAAGATTTGAGAGTTTCATTGTTTTCGATAAGGTAGTGGAGCTAGTTCATCGTGAGTATTAACAAGTTTCACGATTACTTCATAAACTTCGGCATCGCCGTCAAAAACTTCTGCTGTACCGTTGTTCTCTTGGTAGGCAATTGCTGTTACTATTGCATTCAAAAGCACGCACAAACCCTCTGTACTAGCTTTGATGATCACGGGCTGGCGTGGTTTTTGCTGGGCGTATATGTGGATAAAGGGGTATTCTTTAGCTAATTCGTTCATGATTGCTTTTGAGGGGGGAAGAAAGTTGATTCCCCCGTGTTGATTACTGACGTAAACGTGTTTGAGTGCTGTTTGTAGTCCGAAGTTGTGGTGCTGATTCTTCTTTGAAAATGCGATCGCCTACAACTCCAAGTGCTTCTTCAAACGGTTGCGTAGCCGATAAACAACTCAGCCCCTCGAACCCCTCAGCCTCCACACGAACTTCACCTGTAGCGCTGTCGAAATGAATCAGTATTGAGCGTTCCATATTTATCTCCGTGCAAATTGTTTAACTTCTTGGTGTCCAGCAAAAGTCAGCCGTAGAGTTTGCACACTCCCGTTAGTTTCTTCACTAATTAGACATTCACCAAATTTTTCTTGTAACTCGGCGGCTTTAGCGCGAACCATCCGTTGTCCATAAGCCAGCATTAGTTTATTACTGAAAAAGTCTTGTCCCAACTTCGGAACTGTCTCGTAGCTGTCGTGTATCACATCGTACACACCGCTTGACTGATTCCACTTGAATCCGATGTCTGCACGGGCTTTTATGGTGCGACCTTGGACTATAATTTCAGCAGTTTGACCTTGCGAATCGCCGTAATAACCTCGCAATGGCTGTGGCATTTCGTAAGCTTGGGGTGAAAGATTCAAATCTTCTAGGGCTTGAACTAAACACTGACGATTGCTTAGTCGAGTTTTGATTGTTGAAAAATGAGACATAATTTATCTTCGTATAGTTTGAGTTGGCAGCGACACACGAACAGTAGTGAATGAACCGATTGTTGTGCTTTCTACTACTTCACCACCAATTTGCGAAGCAATCTTTGGTAGGTATAAATTGATGTAATGTAATTGCAGTTTTAAGATAAACTGTGTGCCTAAGCCAAAACCTGAGAGCGCTTGTCCATTGTGTCGGTCGTAGTCGGAAATTAAACATTCATAATCTGTACCGTTGAACCAAAATCCTAAATCATTGCTGACACGACTAATTTGATTGCGGGGTACGACTATGTGGGCTACTTCTTCTCTTTTATCTCCTCGCCAGCCGTACAAATTAACTGGCTGCTCGTGAACTTGAGGATAAAAACCCAAGCGTTGAAGGGCTTCAACTAAACAGGATTGGTCTTTAAACTTGACTGCTATTTTAGAAAAGTGTGACATGAGAATTTTGTCCCTATAGTAAAAGTGCGGTATTCTTTTTGAGATGTATATGCATTTTTCGTTTAAGGTATTTAGTCTTGAGCGAATGCACCCTCGCCCAAGACTGTTTTTTTACCGGAACTTAAACGACATTACGGTAGCTTTCGATAAGCCCACGTCGTCAGCCGCAAGTGATTGTAGATTGCGCTGTTCGTCTAACAACTTGATCCGAATTTCTTCCATCTTTTGCTGTAATTGATTGCGCGTATCACTGCCCAGATTCTTAGCTTCAATCGCTGGGTCGGTGACAATCGAATCCAAATGCTCCATCATCTGCTGTAAACTGCTGCCAGCTTCAGGTGAGGCATTTGCCAGTAACACCCGCACTTTCATCAGGTGTTTTTCCATCTTCTTTTTGAACTGCACCGGTTTACGTCCTGGTTCCCAATCGCTCAATTCTTCAAGGAGTTGCGCCGCCAGTTGTTCACCGCCAGCGATCGCTGAGTCCCGTAGCCTTTGCTCCAGATTTTGGTCATACTGCTGAATGAACTTGGTAATCTGGTCTAGACATTCGGCTTGTTGCTGATTGAGTTGTTCGGACAATGCCGGGATAATCACCGGGCGACCAATGACGACTTGCAAATAGTCTTCGAGATCGGTCAGAGTCGGGAATGCTCTTAACAAGTTGGCTTTGACTGACTCTTGCTTATCCTGTGCTAATTCCCAAGTGTTAAGTGAGAGGAACTGGTCAATCCGCTCTTGATAATCAAGAAGTCCTGCTTCGTAATCAGCTTTTAATTGATTGCGTAAACCAGGGGCAATATTATCTCTGATATTAAGCAGTTGGCTCCAAACAAGTGGAGCTAAATCAATTGGACAGACCCAATCACCAGTATCAGCAGACATCCATTCTTGAATTGAAGCAATCTCTTGACGCAATTGGGCAGCAGCTTCATCCAATTTCTTAAATACCTTGATACCCCGCAAACCAACTTCGGAATTAGTAACTTTCACAAGGTCTGATTCAATTTCAGAAACTTCAGCTTTTAACACATCTGACCATTTGGGTGCGGCAGACTTTGTACTTTTCTTTAGCTGAATGCGAAATCTAATGCGGGTTTTATTTAACTGTGAGAAATTGTGACGTTCGACTACTGCATCAGTCAGGAAATTTGTAGCAATAGGGTTGTCGATTGCTTGTACCATAATTGTTGACCTCAATCATTATTTTTCACTTCGATTAAGCGAAGCTTTCTTTGTGGTGATTTCTCAAGAGAGCGAATGTCTGTAGTAGCTCTATAGATTACTTTTGTAGAGCTTTTTTGCAGGCGAATATGTCTTTTAATGACTGGTGGTTTATGTATGGACATGGCTTAAAATAGCTGAAGTTGCTGTGAATTATCCTGTACCGCAGGCTTCTCATAGACCATACCTTCAACTTCATAACAGCGAGTCATGAGTTTGTTTCGATTTAATCGAAAGCTGGCTTTTTTTCTTTGATTTGGCAGAGGTACAAATAAATACTGTGGATGTTGTATAGTACCTGCATCGCCTAAGTATCGACAATGTGTACCATTAATTTGATAAACTTTTGATGAGCTTAACAGTGTCGCATCATACACTTTAATCAAATTTGTTTCCATCTGATTCGTATTGAAGTAGATTGTGTGATAATCTTTTGTGGAATCGATTTTTCTCTACAGTTAGACTGATTGAATCTGACTGTAGAGTTTTTCACGCAGAATTCGTTGCCTCTGCGTTAATTATTGATTGAGGGTAGAAAATGTTACAGATACAAATGCTCAAAGATTTGATTGAGTTTTTCCTTCTCTTCATCAGGCAAAGCCTTAAAATCAAACTCGTCTGATTCCCAAACTTCATCAAGACTTGTTGACTCATCGATAATGTTTGCAATCAAACAAGATTCATCGCCGTAGTTCCAACCATTTGCTAGAAGCCACGGCAGAACTCCCTCAGATTGCAATAGTTTCTCAATGTCGAATGAGTCAGAAAACTGCTGTAAGTTTTCGATAGTGGGGTGAACGATTGTAATAGTCATGGGGTATTTTAAATGATTGAAATACGTACAGCCCAATCAAAAGATGGGGAAAGTGGAAAGGGATTCATGAATTAAATTATCCTTAGAAAAGCAAGGTTTTTAC